>JBEKAD010000637.1:0-3623 GCA_050018435.1 Terriglobia bacterium | reverse complement strand
CGGCGTCCGGGCATCGTCAGGCAAAGACATACCGAGGCGCGCCGTCGCGGGCCTCGGTCGAGCTATAACCCGATGTCGCCCCTGGCGGGGCTCAGCACCCCTTCTGCTTCATTCTTTCCCACGGCTGGCTCGCCATGGGCCAAATGACCACGCCCGCTACGCGGGCTTTCGGGCACCGCTAACCATTATTCTAGCGCCTATGCCCCCTAACCCCCTCCTCAGCCGAGGAGGAGAGCTATTTTCACGGCAGCGATGGATCTCGCTCTGGGCATTTTCATAAACATACGAGCGCTCTCCTCCTGGCCCGGCCCGCGGAACCCTTCAGGCTTTCAGCGCCGCCAGAATTTCCTGGGCGTGGCCCTCCACCTTCACCTTGGGAAAAACCTTCCCGATCTTCCCCTTCGGATCAATGATGTAAGTGGTGCGCACAATTCCCATCGACTTCTGGCCGTGAAGGTTCTTCTCCTGCCACACTCCGTATGCTTCCAGGATGGTGTGGGAAGTATCCCCCGCCAAGGGAAAGTTCAGCTTGTACTTGTCACGAAACTTTTGCAGTCGTTCCACGGTATCGCCGCTTACACCCAAGACTCTTGCCCCGAGTTTATCCAGTTCTTTTTTGGCGTCACGGAACTGGTTCGCCTCGCTCGTTCAACCGGGAGTGTCCGCTTTGGGGAAAAAGAAAAGGACGAGAGTCTTGCCCTTGAAAGCGTCCAGCGAAATCGTGTCCCCGGAGTCGGCCGGTAATGAAAAGGCTGGGGCGTTGTCGCCGATTTTGAGCATGGTTCACTCCTTTGAGGCTGTCCATTGTCTGAGTCGAAATTCGAAACTCGAAAATCGAAACTCGAAATTCGATGAGTCGTTCGCGACTTTCGATTTTCGAGTTTCGTCTCTCCGGACCACCTGCAACTCGCCACAAATAACCCGCATCACTCCAATTCTTTCTTCAACACCTCTTGCACCACCTGCGGATTGGCCTGGCCGCGCGTGGCCTTCATCACCTGGCCGACGAACCAACCCAGCGTGGCAGTCTTGCCCTTGCGGTATTGCTCGACTTGCTTGGGATTGGCGGCGACGATGTCGCGCGCCACCCGGGCGATTTGCTCCACATCGCTGATCTGCTGGAGCCCCTTTTCGGCCACTATTTGCTCCGGCCCCTTCCGGCTGGTGATCATTTCCCGCAGAACTTCCTTGGCCATGGTGCCGGAGATGGTTTTCTTTTCCACCAAAGCCAGAAGTTTGGCGAAATCCGCCGCGGCAACCGGACAGTCCACGAACCCAACCTTGGCCTCTTGCAGCAGAAAAGGATACTCATTCAGTAGCCAATTCGCCGCGAGCTTGGGTTCACCACCGGCTTTCACAACTTCTTCAAAGAACTCCGCCATGGTCCTGGAAACCGTGAGCAATGCCGCTTCTTGTTGGGGCAGACTGAGATCCTTCATGAAACGTTCTTCGCGGCTCTGCGGCAATTCCGGCAAGGACTGCCGCACTTGTTCCTTCCACTCCTCCGTAATCACCAAGGGCAGCAGGTCAGGCTCCGGAAAGTAGCGATAGTCGTGCGCAAATTCCTTGGAGCGCATTCCGTAAGTGCGTTGCTCGCGGCTGTCCCAAAGGCGCGTTTCCTGGTGGATGGTCCCGCCCTCCTCGAGGATTTCGATCTGGCGATCAATCTCATACGCCAAGGCCTTTTGCAGGAAGCGAAAGGAGTTCAGGTTCTTGACTTCGGTCTTGGTCCCGAATTCCGTGGCGCCCGCCACGCGCACGCTCACGTTGGCGTCGCAGCGCAGACTTCCCTCCTCCATGTTGCAATTGGAAACATCGAGATAGAGCAACAAGGTCTTCAGGCGCGTCAGGTATTCGAACGCCTCGTCGGGAGTCCGCAGGTCCGGCTCACTCACAATTTCAATCAGCGGCACTCCCGAGCGGTTCAAGTCGATATAAGACTTGCGATCGGAATCGGGGAACCCTTCGTGGAGCGATTTGCCCGCGTCCTCTTCCAGGTGGACGCGCGTCACGCCGATGCGCTTCCGGGTTTTCTCCACCTCGATTTCGATCCACCCATCCGAGGCGACAGGTTCGTCGTATTGCGAAATTTGATAACCCTTGGGCAGGTCGGGATAGAAGTAGTTTTTCCGCGCAAAACGCGACCGGGCATTGATGGCACAGTTCAGCGCCAGGGCCGTTTTCATCGCCATCGTCACGGCCTCCTGGTTCAATACCGGGAGCGCGCCCGGCAGACCCAGGCACACCGGGCAGACGTTGGAATTGGGCGGGTCACCAAAATGCGTCGAGCAGGAGCAAAAGATTTTCGATTTCGTCAGAAGCTGTAAATGCACCTCGAGGCCAATCACGGCCTCATATTTCGTGCACGCCACGGTGGAAACAGTCATGATCAGATTTCCTTGTTGCGGATTCGCCAGACCAGCCGTCCATTATACACGCTTCCGGTACAGCCCCAACCCGCCCGCGCATGGTGCAGTGGGTCAAGGTAGAGGCGGCTTTACGCCGCCACTTGGTCCGTCGGCTGACGGATAACCTCGCCGTTACGGCACGTGTAGCGCGGACCTGTTTTGTAGGTCCGCGGCCTTTCCTTGCCCTTAGGGGACATGTGATCGGGCCATCGGGCGATTGAGTAATTTGTGATTTGTGATTTCCGAAGTCGACAAGTTGATTCATCTTTTCACCTGACCATGCCGATAACCGATGTGGGAAAGTGTGTCGCGCGGGGGGAATGGTCCGTCGGCTATGCCCGCTCTTCATCTTTCCGACCTCGCCTGCTTCTTGTCACTCGCCACTCGTCACTGCCCTTATCATCGAGCCATCATGTGATTGAGTGATTTGTGATTTGCAAAGTCAACAAATTGATTCATCTTTTCACCTCGCACTACCGATAACCGATATGGGTGAGTGTGGGCGGCCGAACTGATCGTCAATCCGCGGCACTCCGACGGTCATCTTCCCTCATCATGAGGTTCGGTCCTGCCGATGACCGATGTGGGTCAGTGTCGGCGGTCGAGCTGATTGTCCATCCGAGGCACTTCGTCGGTAATTTTCCTTCATCATGAGGATCGCTCCTGCCGATAACCGATGCGGGGCAGTGTGGGCGGCCGAACTGATTGTCCATCCGCGGCACTTCAATGGCATTCTTCACTCATCTTGAGGTTCGCTCTTGCCGATGACCGAGGTGGGGTAGTGTGTCACGCTCGGGGGTTTGTCCGTCGGCCCTGCTCACCCTTCCGCCCTTGGGTTTTGCCTTTTCTTGTCACTCGCCACTCGTCAGTTGTCACTGTCTTTGTGGGTGTCACGTGCGGGGGCTTGTTGTCGGCGCCATCCGCCGCACGGTCATCCTGAGCAGCCGCGAAGGATCTCGCCCTGCCGACCTTTCCGCCCCGAACCCCGAATCCCGATTCCCGCCCCTGACACCTGGCACCTGACACCTTCCAACCCCTTTCCTTTCAGCAACATTCTGGCCTCGCAGCTATAAGTAGCTTATTTATCACAAACCAGTAGTGTCCTAACGTTTGGTTTGAAATTCCGTGTAAGTGCCTACATTCTAAGGAATTGCAAGTGAAAACGGTCATAATCGATTTGAATTTTCCGATACTCTACAGCCATTCCACGTACGC
>JBEKAD010000636.1:0-3626 GCA_050018435.1 Terriglobia bacterium | reverse complement strand
GCCTTTGTGAGCCTATGCTGGCTTACCAAGTGAAAATCAAGGAACGCTTTCTCTTCCTCGGGATGCAGGTGAAGATACCTAGCGGTCACGGCTCGTTCGTACATCCCCCGCAGTATCTTCATGGCACCTACACCATAGCCATTGCCGCATAGTAACAGGATCTCCATAAAGTCTTCCAGGCAGAGTCTGCCGGAAAAAAAGACTATTCTGTCCGTCGGCTCTGTTGTAGATCCCGTCCGATTAAAGGCAATGTCCAGTGCCGCGTGGAGATTGGAAAAACGCTCCAGAAATACGGGGTTTGCCTTGGCGAATTCTGTCCATTCGGTCTCGTAGCCGAACTGAGCACTCCATTCTTCGCTCATGAACAGTCCTCACATTGGTAGGGCCGGTAGCCACATTCAATCGTACTCTGAGTGCGGGGCCTTTCCCGATGACCAAAAACCCGCAGTCAGGAACGCGCTGACCGTTGATACCCCCTATCCGCTCAGAATTCGGTGCCACTCGATGGCTTTGCCTTCCTCGAGATAGTTGAAGCCGGCGGGATGATTAAAGAACTTGGACTGGATCGTGTTATGGAGGATATGGAGTAATTCTATATGTGACCGACTGAAATGTTCCAGCCGCTCCGGGCTTAATAGCAGGGCTGTCGCATGTTCGATTGCATCCTCAGAGTTTGGTTCGTGCCTAATCATAACCCACTTGTCATCAATCGCGTCGGTCTTGTAGAATTTATGATATCTTGCGTTGTTGTGAACGATAAGGTTCCTTAAACGTCGGGCGTTGTCCACATCACCGCACGTCTCCGGGAGACGAGCCCTGGCGGCCGGCGAAATAACCGGATTCTCCCGGACAATCTTGAACGTCCATTTCAACAGGGTTTTGTAATGAGGATCCCTAGTACTTTCCTGGCGTTCGCGCTTTTCAAGACGCTGATGAAATTGTTTGATGGCCGCCTCAAACACGGCGACCAAATTTACGAGGCACATGCGGCAAACCACATGCTCCCCCACCTTTCCCATTTCGACAATGAGCTGCTTTGGGTCGTAGTACCTCTTCCATTCGTGGGTGAGGTTGAACGCTTTTTTTGGTAACCTCTGACCGACCTGATTCTTGTCGGCTACGAGAACGGCAGCCCGAATGTATGTCTGAAGACCCCACAGGCCCTGCATCGCGTCGTCCGCTGTTGTGAAGGCCTTCTCGGTGATAGCATCTCTCGCCATACATCCTCCTTCCAGATTTCAATTCTTGCGCGCGCCTTTTCAAATTAAGTGGCAATCAGCTCCTCACTTATTCAGCCGGTGCAACAGGCGCTCGTAATTCCGCTCATAGTCCGCGTCATTGGGGTTTAGCAGGTAGGCCGCACGGTATTCCTCCAGAGCCCCCCGGCGGTCGCCTTTTTTCTCCAGTGCGAACGCGAGGCCCGCGTGCGCCGCATCATTATTGGGGTTTAGGCGAAGTGCTTCTCGTTCTTCACTGATCTCGCCATCCCAGTCGTGCTTCTGTCCGAGCGTGACGCCGAGGCCTGCGTGCGCCAAGCCATTGTTGGGGTTCAAGCGCAGCGAGGCGCGAAGCTCCGCGATCGCTCCGTCCCAGTCGTGCTTCTGTCCGAGCACGAGGCCGAGGCCCGCGTGCGCCTCTTCATTATTGGGGTTTGAGCGCAGGGCCTCGCGAAACTCTGCGATTGCACCGTCCACGTCGCCCGTCTGTGCGAGCGTGACGCCGCGGTTGTAGTGCACATTGTCATCATCGGGGTTCAACTGCGAAAGACGTTCGTAATTCCCCTTATAGGTCGCGTTCGTTGGGTTGAGCGTGTAGGCCGTGCGATATTCCACCAGAGCCCCCCGCCGGTCGCCTTTCTGCTCAAGTTCGCTGCCGATGGCGAAGTGTAGCATGTCACTATTCGGACTCAAGCGCAGTGCTTCGCGGAATTCCGCGATCGCTCCGTCCCACTCGCGCTTTTGTCCGAGCGCGAGGCCGAGGTTGAGGTGCGCCTCTTCAAGATTCGGATCCAGGCGCAGCGCTTCGCGTTCTTCAGTGATCTCGCCATCCCAGTCGCCCTTCTTTCCGAGCGCGAGGCCGAGGTTGTAATGCGCCCTGTCATTATTGGGGTTTAGGCGCAGCGCTTCACGTACTTCAGGGATCTCGCCATCCCAGTCGCCCTTCTTTCCGAGCGCGGCCCCGAGGTTGTTGTGCGCCGCGTCAATATTAGGGTTCAGGCGCAGCGCTTCACGTTTTTCAGTGATCTCGCCATCCCAGTCGCCCTTCTTTCCGAGCGCGAAGCCGAGGTTGACGTGCGCCCCGTCATTATTTGGGTTTAGGCGCAGCGCTTCGCGCGCTTCAGTGATTGCTCCATCCCAATCGGCCTTGTGTGCGAGTGCGATGCTGAGGTTGGCGTGTACCATGTCATTATTGGGGTTCAAGCGCAGGGCTTCGCGTAAAGCGGACACGTCATCGTCCCACTTCTCCTGCTGACTCAGGAGATAGGCCAGGCTCGCATAAAGGTCGGCGTCCTGAGAGTCAATGAGCAAGGCCGCGCGAATTTCCCTTTCAGCCTTCACATACTGCCCTTGCCGATTGAGTTCCGTTGCGCGCGCAAGGTGTTGCCGAATCTCGGCCTGCCGAGCCTGCGCCGCCGGGTCAACGGTCGCGGGCTTTGTCACCTTTGCGCCCTTGAGCGCGCTAATTAGTTCGTCCTCGCCACCCGCCAAGCGGACTTCCTGAAGGTAATCATCCGTGGGCTCAAAATCGATTCCGCGTTCCTGGACCACCATGGTGACTCGGTGGCTCGGCACTTGGCCCGCCAGCAGGGCGAAAACCTGCACTTGGTTCAGCGGCTTCTTGGCGCTCGCGGGCTCGGGCGGCTTGGCGGCGCGCAGCGCGTTAAGAAATGCCTCGCTCGCGCCTGCGGCCTTGAGGGTTTGGATAAAGTCTTCCGCCGGGGCGAAATCAATCCCGCGCTGCTCGATCAGCTTGGCGCCCGAATCGTCTCCCAATCCGGCGCGCACCATGTTGCTGACCTGCTCCTGGGTAAAGGGCTTTGCCGGGCTAAAGCCCGGCGCTACAGGTTTCTGTTGCGCCCGCATGGGCAGCGTCAGAATCATTGCTATGACGAACATTAAGGTGGTCACGACCGGTCGACGCCACATTGGCACCTCCCGAAAGCGGGAATCACGACGATAATGTGTGAGCATTCTACCACGGGAAGTTCACGCATTCTGATTTCTCCGCCAAGGCTCCGTCAAAGTCCAATGAGGTTGAAAAGGACCCCTCACCCCCACGACCTGCAAAACGTGGGGCCCCCTCCCTCCTTCGTCGGGCACCCTCTCCCCTGGGAGAGGGCTCTGATTTTTTTCCATCCACCTCCCACGAGAAGAGGGCTGGGATTTTGATTTCGATCCCTCTCGCTTGGGGAGCGGGTAGCACAGCGCGGCAGAGCCGCAACCAAACACGTCATCTGGAATCGAGGTTCGAAGTAGGTACCATTCACTGCGGGCGAAGGCCGCCTTGATTCTATAAAGTCGTCGGCTCCCAAGAACCGGTAAACTTGCTTGGAATCCTGACCAAGGATTGCCGGGAAAGGAGCCGACCATGTTGATTATAGGTTGCGATTATCACCCGCGGGTAGA
>JBEKAD010000635.1:0-3630 GCA_050018435.1 Terriglobia bacterium | reverse complement strand
ACAAGGCGGCTGTCAAAGTCGATGGTACAACAAGGTTCCTTGTTCTGCGCCCCGCACACGTCCGGCAATAATTGCCTTTTGGCCGATCCCGGGTATCGTGAGGATCAACACGTCAGGAGATCCCGGAACCTGATGCAGGAGGTTGGGCTGTGCCATGCCATCGAGCAGCAACTGCGGATTCTCAACGGCTGCTTCGCCCCCGCCCTGCGGCACCCAGCGCAAGCGGTACTGTCCGGCAGCGCTAATCTTGCCAGAGAGATCAACATTGAAGCGATGGTTCGTCCACTTGCCGATTGCGTCATCCGCCCAGATACGCGTAAGTGCGTCCCAGGTGGAAGGCGGCGCCGCGCCCGTATTGAACACGGCCAAGCGCCGGATCGCCGCTTGCCCTACGCTCCCGGTGGCAACGAGCCGCACGACATCCACGATGGTCGGCGTGACCGGTTGGATTTGCTTGTGTCCAATGGCTGTCCCCACACCCAGTGTTTGCCAATTACCCTGTGCCCGTGCTTCCAGCCGGTAGGCGCGAACTCGCTGGCCGGCCGAGCAGTCTTCTTGCAGGATCACATGGTCGACGCGCGTGGGGGAAGGAAGTGCCAGGGTCAGGGATTCACCCGAACCGTGCGTTTCCGCCACGCTTGACCCAAAGCGCCGGCGGATTTCGTCGCCAAACTGCCGGGCGCGCCCAGTATCGGCGTCAGGCAGAAGCCCGCGGCGGTCGGGGGGGATATTCATCAGCAATTGCGTGCCGTGACCGACGGAGCGGTAGTAAATCTCGAGAAGTTGGTCGAGAGAGAGCAGCTTGCGCGCGTTCTGCGTGCTCCAAAACCACATGGGCCGGCGGATGGAAACGTCAGTCTCCATGGGAAGCCACATGGATTCATTGGGGTCGCTATGCATCGCTGTGGCAATGCCGGTCTCCGCATCGGACTTCGACACGGCGTTCCAAGCCGGATACGGTGCAAACCCATCCTCATTGCCGACCCAACGGATGGTTGCGGAGGGTCCCTGAAAAATCATGGCATGTGGCGTACGTTCTTTGAGGATATCGCCCACCGGAGTTACCAGGGAGCCGTCAAACCAGATTTCGACCAACTCGCCGTAGCGCGTCAACAGTTCTGTGAGCTGGCGGCGATAGAGAGCGTTATAGGCTGTCTGCATCTCGGGAGTTTTGCATCGCCCGCCCGTGCCCGCGCCGAACTTATCATCGCGCGGAGAAAGATAGACTCCCAGCTTCAGCCCGCGCTTACGGCAGGACTGGGAAAGATCGGCCATGACATCGCCTCTCCCGTTTCGCCAGGGTGTGTTCCGGATGCCATAACTTGTCGTCTCGGTCTGCCACATGCAAAATCCACCCACATGCTTCGCGACGAAGACAATGTACTTTGCCCCCAGACCCAGGGCGCATTCGACCCATTGGTCGGTGTCCAACTGCGCGGGGTCAATTGCGGAAAGAGAAGTCGAGAGGTCATCGCCTTCCCGGTCCTGCCAGGTATTCGGGGCGAAATGCACGAACATGCCGATTTCGAGGTCTTGCCAAGCGGTCTGGTCAGGGGTCGGCACGGCGAGTTTACGCTCCGGCCCAGAGGTGTGGATCGTGCGCGCCAAGGCGGGCCTTCGCCAAAAAGGGAAAGTCGTACTCGCACCGATTATGGACTTGATAAAATTACGCCGCTTCATGATGTAAGGTCTCCTTAAAAAGCCCGTTCAACTGGCAATTGGTTTCAGTTATCACAACTTACAGTGTCTTTGACAACGCTGCAAGGATTCATTAATTCGGGTATTGTCTTCTGCTCATCGCAGGGATAGTATCTTTCCCGAAAGGTCCCATGCAATTGGCGGCGGGGGAAGGCTATTTCAATTTCAAGTTTAGACATCCGGGGAGGGGCCATGAGAACTAGCGCGCGGACACTCATAATTATCGTTGGCGCCGTCTTTACACTCCTGGTATTGGGGGGCGGCAACGCCGGACGCTTGGATGCGAAAGAAAAGGCCTCGCAGATCAGTTCCAATGACCCAACCGTTCGCCTCTACAACCTCCTGGATTCAAAATACAACGGTAAGCTGGACGACTTTTTTCTGTTGGCTGATGTGGTTAACGATTCCAAGAACCCCGGGCAACCACAACAGCACGTTCTCCGCGTCGAGTACAACAAGGATCGGGCATTTGGGAAACTTAACCTTCACGTGCGGACGGTCGCTCAACTTTCACCCGAGCAGTTGAAGACTTACAGTCCCAAGCAAATTTACGATTTCGCCGAGTCCGACAGTGCGAAGTTCACCAAGACGGATCCGGGCCCCTTTGGCAAGCCGGGTGACGTCTATTTTGAGCCGTTCTCAGACGGGGGCGCCATGGGAACCGTTCCCGTAACACCTGAGGTGCAGGCCCAATATGAACGCTTTGTGACCCAGCACCTCCTGCCGGCCCTGGAAAAGAAAGCGGCTGGCGGAAACGGGTCGTAGTTCCCTCCCGCAGGCGCCGGCCGCCGCAGCGCTTCCCAGCCCCCGGTCTAAACTTCCTCTCCAGAGTTAGGCTGAGGTCTTGTTCAAATCATCAAACTTTGAGAGATAGGTGGCGCCGAGACCGCGATCGAATTCCTGGAGCCACTGACGAATATATTCAACCTGGCAGGTGGGATTCTTAAGAAGAATACCGCGGACATCCTCGAGATCACGAGGACGGCCGGCTATGATCTTGTGAATGACGAGGTCCTCGAGAGAAGCAAATCGGACCTGCGCATTTCCAATCGGCACGCGCCGCACACGCTCCAAGGCCTGCCGCTCGTACTCGGAATGGGAAAACATCAAGTCGATCCGCAGTCGCGTTTCTGAATCCGAGCAAGGCAACACCATCGTTCTGCGAACGAAATCCTCCGGCTCCTGCACCAAAACCTGCCATCCTTGCGCTTTCACCATGTCCAAGATTTCCCCAAGCCGGTCGGGCCCTGCGCCCAACGTCACATCAATATCCTGGGTGAGGCGCGGCACGCCGTACACTAACACCGCTTGACCACCGATGACCATGTAAGAAATCCCGCGCTCTTCAAGTGCGAGCGCGATCTTTTCCAGCAGCCGACCCAGCATGCAGTTTCCTCGCCACGGCAATTTTGTGTTCGATTCCCTCCAAGGGATCGGAGGGAGGGAAGACGCCCAGCCGACGGGCATACTCGAGAAAATCATCCATGAGCGCCAGGGCGCGCTCAAAATCCGGGGGCTCGCGAAGCGGGGCGCCCGCCTCCCACGCCTCCCAATACGCACGGTCTTTGATCATTGTCTTTCGCCTCGCAGGTTTGTTACATTGGCAGCGAACCCTCGCCTCAATCTTACACCTGATGACAAGTTCCCTACTTTTGACAATTGGCCAGCGGGTCTGCCGCCCTGGTTGTAGGGGTACGGCTTGCCGTACCCTCTTCATTTTTATCGGGCGACCGAACCAAAAGGGTACGGCAAGCCGTACCCCTACAACCAGGCAGTGCCCCGTGACAATTGTCAAGAATTGGATGTTACAGCACACTAGGTCTTTGACCGCATGAACAGATTCTATAATAAATTGTTTTTGGGGAATCTTTGGGCCTATACTAGGGCATGTCGCGACGCCCCCTTGAGGTGAAGGTATCAGCCGAAGATCAG
>JBEKAD010000634.1:0-3643 GCA_050018435.1 Terriglobia bacterium | reverse complement strand
GCCAACGGAAGAAATGGTTTACCGAGGGCCTGCAAGAGACGCATGCGCACCTTTCCCCCAAGCAGCGTATGCTGGTGGAATACAAGCCCTTCGAGCCGTATTCCTACCACATGGACCTGGGCGACTGGGGCATGGCGCTGATTCTCTCGCGCCACGCCGGGCCACAGGCGAAGGTCCTGGTGGATACGGGGCACCATTACCAGGCACAGAATATCGAACAGATTGTGGCGTGGTTGCTGAGCGAGGACATGCTGGGCGGTTTCCACTTCAACGACCGCCGCTACGCCGACGACGACCTGACGCTCGGTTCCATTGATCCTTACCAGGTTTTTCGCATTTTCAACGAGATTATCTGCTTTGAATGGGAGACCGGCAAGCGCGCCGACATCGCCTACATGATCGACCAGAGCCACAACCTGAAGAACAAAATCGAGGAGATGATCCAAACCGCCGTCACGGCGCAGGAGCTTTACTCCAAGGCCGTCCTGGTCGATCAAGAGAAATTGGCCGATTACCAGATGAAGGGTGAATTGATTGACGCCGAAGAGTGCCTGAAGCAGGCCTTTGGCAGCGATGTGCGCCCGGCCATTCGGGAATGGCGGAAGAGCAAGGGATTGGCGGAAGAACCGCTCCAAGCCTTCCGCGCGTCCGGCTACACGGAGCGAGCCGAACGTGAGCGAGGGGCGAAGAATAAAGGGTCCGTGGCAAGCTACGCGTGACCTTCGATCGATGATTGACGACTGGGGAAGCGAAGCAATACCCGACCACGGAAGAGTTGAACGCAGGTGACAGTGTCCTACCAACACCCGAGCTTGCCTCCAGCTTGCCCGATAGGGTAGGGTAGAAGTGCGTCAATTTTCTACCCACGAGGGCGTTGTGCATGAGCCTGAATATAAAAAACGAGGCCACTCACCGGCGCGCTCAAGAGCTGGCGCGGCTGGCAGGTGAGACGATGACGCAGGCCGTGGACCGCGCTATCGGCGAGCGCTTGGAACGTATCCGGAAAACCCGCAACCGGGGAGCTCTGGCGGAGCGGCTCCTGAGTATCGGGCACGAGTGCGCCAGATTGCCAGTGCTGGACCAGCGGACCCTCGAAGAGATGCTCTATGACGAGCATGGACTACCTAAATGATTGTCGTGGATACATCCGCTCTGCTCGCCATTCTGGAGGACCAACAGGACGCGGCTGTTTATGCGAAGGCCGTCGCCGAGGCGGACCCGCCTCTGATTTCGGCCGCCTCACTCGTTGAGGTGGGAATTGTGATGCTGAGGCGGCATGGATCGAGAGCGCTGGGGAGAGTCAACCGGCTGATCCAGGAGGCAGGCTTTCGGGTGGAAAGCGTGACCGCGCAGCACGTGGAACAAGCCCTGGAAGCCTACGCTGCGTATGGCAAGGGTCAGAAGAGCAAACCCGGACTGAATTACGGAGATTGTTTTTCTTACGCCTTGGCGAAGGTCACGGGGGTCCCCCTCTTGTTCAAGGGGCGTGATTTTTCAGAGACAGACGTACCTTCCGTGCTGTGAGGAGTGGCGCGCAAGCGCGGGACGCGAAGGAAGCCGTGGCTTTGTGCAAGATGGATCTAGGGGATCGGGCCAGCGGCGCGGCCGCCATCCACGACACCGTCTTGCGTTTTGGCGCCTTGGTGGAGGCATTCCTGCGATGAACATTGCCCGAAATGTGGTGGCGGTTGATCTGGGTGCGGAAAGCGGCCGTCTGGTGCTCGGCCGTTGGAACGGCAGCGAAGGAACTCTGGAGGAGATCCATCGCTTTCCCAATGGCCCTCAGCAGGTGGACAACCACCTGGTGTGGGATGTCGAGCGCTTGTGGGGTGAAATCCAGAGGGGCCTGTTGAAAGCGGCCACTAAAACGGAGGGCCACATTGACAGCGTGGGGGTGGATGGATGGGGAGTGGATTACGCCTTGCTCGATGCCGCCGGCAATCGCCTTGGCCACTCCTTTTGCTATCGCGATGCCCGCAACGTGCCCGCCATGGAGAAAACGTTTTCCAAGGTTCCCCAGCAGCGAATCTACGAAATCACCGGAATTCAGTTCCTTCCGTTCAACACTATCTACCAGTTGGTCGCACACGTGGCGGAATTCCCCGAAGAGTGGGACCGGGCGGCCCGCTGGTTGACCCTTCCGGAGTATTTCCAGTACCGGCTGACGGGCGTGGTTGCGGCGGAGTACACGGAAGCCAGCACCACACAGTTGCTGGAGGTGCGAACGAAATCCTGGTCCCAAGAACTTACCTCCGCGCTCGGCCTCGGTCTGGAGAAATTCCCGCCCATCGTGCAAGCCGGCGCGGTATTGGGAAAACTGCGCGCGGAAGTCAGCCAGGAAGTGGGCTTGGCGGACACGCAGGTGATTGCCCCGGCGTGCCACGATACGGGTTCGGCGGTGGCCGGCATTCCCTTCCCGCATGAGGGCCTGGCTTTCATCAGCTCGGGGACGTGGTCGCTGGTGGGCACCGTCCTCCTCGAGCCCGTGGTGAGCGGTGGCGGGCAGGGGAAGACTTTCACCAATGAAGGTGGCGTGGCGGGCAGCATCCGGTTCCTCCAGAACGTCATCGGCCTGTGGCTTCTTCAGGAATGCCTGCGCGAATGGAATGGTCTGGGGCTACGCCTGACCGCGGCGGATTTGGCCGCGCAGTGCTTGGAGACTCCCCCCCAGGGGCCGTACTTCCACGCGGATGAGACCACTTATCTCGCTCCCGGCAACATGGTGGAACGCATCAACGCCGGGTTGCGCGCTGCGGGCTTCCCGGAGGAGAAACGGCCACCGGAATTGGCCGCCATCATCTTCCGCAGTCTCGCGCGCCGCTATGCGGAGGTGGTGGGCGAAATGGGAAGGCTCTCCGGCAAGTCCATCCAGTGCATCTGCATTGTGGGCGGCGGCGTGAAGAATGAGGCGCTGAATCGATTGACGGAACTGGTAACGGGGATCGAGGTTGTGCGCGGACCGAGCGAATCCACGGCGGCAGGGAATATCGCGGTGCAGATCGCCGCCCTGGAAAAAGCCGTCTCCCTCGATCAAATCCAGGCCATCAGCGCCAAGTTGAAATTCGCGTCTCCACAGTGAGCCGCTTCCGAGTACAGCACCAACGCCACGAACCTTTCTTCCCTCTCCCCCTTGGGGGAGGGGGTTGTAAGTTCAGTTCAATGCCCCCCGGGTCACCGCCGCGACAGGGTGTGTAGCGCGGACCTGTTTTGTAGGTCCGCGGCTTTTCCTTGCCCATAGGGGTCTGTCCCAGGGGCAAAGAACGCGCGGGCTGGCGCAGAGCGAAGCTCTGCGATCCGTAAGGACTTGAAGGTTGCCGAAGCGCAGAGCTTCGCTCTGCGGCAGCCTGGGGATGCGCCTGCTACATAATCCGCCTGCCTTGTGGAATCTGGCCGGGAAGAAGAAAGGTTTTGATCAACTCGCCATCGCCGCAGACGGTCATCCCGGAAAAGGGCTTATACCATGCGCCTTCCGGGACGTCAGGTTCCGTATCGAGCCAGCGAGCGAGCCCTTCGAGTTGGGAGGCAGGGATCTTACGCTCCTGAATGCGGTCGAGCAGATGCTGGAACAGCGCGGGAGGAAGATGGTGCCGGCGTATCTTGGGCATGGTTCACCACGGCAGTAACGCAGCGGAGCCGCAAAAGC
>JBEKAD010000633.1:0-6163 GCA_050018435.1 Terriglobia bacterium | reverse complement strand
GGGTGGCTGGGGTCCCACAACGGCCAATCGGGTTTAAGGCCCCCCCCCCCCCCCCGCGGGGCGGCCCCCCCCCCCCCGGGGGAGGGGGGGGGGTTTTATTTTAATACCCCCCCCCGGGGGGCCGGGGGGGCCCCCCAAGGCGGTGGGTGAGGGGTCCCTTTCAACCCTATTGGACTTTGACGGACCCCTGCAAGCCCAAGAATCACGATTGAGCGATGTAGGGCGTTCCTGAGGTGGTGGAAGCATCTGCTGCCGCCCTGCACCCGGATTTCTGTCGAGCACAGGGTCTGGAGTTGGTGCAGCCCTTCCTCGACGGTCACGTCCAGGGAACTCCAGGCCCGGCTCAGTTCCCGCCGGAGCAGGTACGCCAGCATCACCACCAGCACGTGAGCGCGGGTGTGTTCCGGCGTGCGCACGTAAATGGGGCGCGTCTCCAGGTGCGCGGTTTTGCAGGTGCGGAAAGCCTGCTCGACTTCCGTCAGATCCTTGTAACGGTCATGCACCACCTGCGGGGAAGCGGCGCTGGCGGGGAGGTCCGTCTTGATCACGTAACACCCATCCAGACGCGAAACTTCTTCCAGGGCGGCTTCGTTCACGGTCAGCTTCAAGCTGCGTCCTGCGCTCTGCACCTCCAACCAAGGCGCAATTTTCAACTGGGTGATTTTGGCCCGCACCCGCTTCTCCGCCTTGGCTACCTGGGCGCGAGCATGCTCGGCCAGATAGCGGTTCCGCTCCTCGCACCGCCGCTCCACGCGGGCACGTTTGTCCGCGCGCGAAGCGGCGATTTGTTCGGCACGCAGAGGATTCCGCCGCAACACGTAACGGACGCCTTCCTGCTCGACCTCGCACAGCACGGCGCTGAACAACTCCATCTGCAACACCCCGGCTTTCAGCAACCCCTCGATCTGGGGCTTGGTGATGGCCGTGATGTAGTGAAATCCCGCCTGCGCAAGGTCTTCCACCTGGCCGCTCTTGATCATTCCCCGGTCGCCCACCAATGTCACCCGTGCACACCCGAAGCGCGCGCTCGCCTTCTTCACTTGCGCGCCAAAGGTTTGGGGGTCTTGCGTGTTGCCCCGGAAAACTTCGGTCGAGACCGGCTCGCCCTGCTCGTCGCCTAACAGGCCGATGACCATCTGTTGCTTACCCTTCTTGCCGTCCCGGTTATATCCATAGGCCCCGTAGGCGTTCTTTTCGCCTTCCAGGTAACTGCTCGTCACATCGTAGAGAAACAACTCCGGCTTCTTTCCCCCACGGCGCGCCGCAAAGAGCCGCTTCTCGATGGACTCCTGGCGCGCGCTCAGCCAAGGGAGATTGGCGTAGAGATCGTTCTCGTCGAAACCCCGCCGCAGACCCAGCACCTCGCCGGCGGCGTGGACTTGGGCCAGGCGCACTGCCGACAACCGCGACCCCTGCTCGAGGACCCGAGCCAGGACCTGCCACAAGGCCAGTTGGGCGTCGAATCCTCTGCCCAGGGCTTGGGCGATACCCAGACGCCGAGCGGTCTCCGCGACCGTCCACACGGCGCCGACCGAGCGACCCTGGGAAAGTTGGATCTGGTCGAGGGCACCGAGGGCCGTGAGGTTGCCCTTGAAGTGGAGGGCGAGTTCGAGGGCGGCAATCTCCTGGGGGTCGCAATGGGTGAGGTTGGCGATGTTGCGCTTGCGCACGTGCGCGCCCTGGCGATAGGACTCGCGGAGGTAGATGGACGGGTAGACCTTGCCGTTGGAAGAGGGCCAGGAGGCGCGGGAGATGTACATGACCACATAATAGGGCACATATATCGATAATGCAAGCAAACAATGAAGCTCATAGCCGCAATATGCATGTCTACACTTTTCTGGCGCGCAGCCACGGTCGGCAACAAAAAGAGCGGGCCATGCGCCGACGGCGGCTCAAGCGGCTGTGGGAACGGCTGCACGAGTTACAGCGGCAGAAGCTGACGCGCGATGAACTGCTGTTGAAACTGGGAGCGGCCAAAGCGGAGGCGGGCAACGCCTATCGCTTCGTAGAAATTCGGGTCCCCACGGCCCCAGAAGCCCACCCGGCGGAAACGTCTTCCTTTACGTTCTCTCTGCGCAAAGACAAACTCCGGGCGGCCCACCGTCACGAGGGACATTACTTGCTGTGTTCCAATCTCTCGGCGGAAGACCCCACGGTAGTCTGGGAAAATTACATTCAGTTGACGGAAATCGAAGCCGTGTTTCGCGACCTCAAAAGTGATCTGGCTCTGCGCCCCATCTTTCATCAGACCGAGGCTCGCATCGAGGCCCACATCTTCGTGGCCTTTCTGGCCTACTGCCTCTATGTCACTTTGCAACAGCGGGTACGCGCCTTGGCCCCGGGGTTGACCCGTCGAGCGGTCATCGAAAAGATGTCGGCCCTCCCGATGGTCGATGTCTGCTTGCCCACCACCGACGGCCGGCTCTTGCTTCTGCCCCGCTATACCCAACCGGAGCAGGATCAGCAACTGCTGCTTCAGCGACTCCGCCTGGTACTGCCTCCGCAGCCAGTGCCCACGCAAATCGAATCGGATCTCGCTCCCGGCGGTGCCTCCGTGTAGTGAAGACCTTTGCTTCCCTCGAACCAAGAATCAATCACTTACAAACGATTTTCCCCCCAGTTGGCAAAGTCGGGCTAAGCACGTCGTCGAGTCGCCGCAGCGCGAGTCCCGCGAAGCGGGACTGACGGTTTTTCGCGCCCTGCAAGGGCCGAAGATAGTAGCCGGGGGCAACGCTCCTGGAAAGCGCGACGTTCGCTCCGACCCTGAAGGGGTCACACTACCCCGGGCTGCGGGACACAAGACCGGCACGACGCCACTCGGATTCGACCCTTTCAGGGTCGGCCTTGGTTGGGGACGCGTTTTCCGGGCGCGTTGCCCCCGGCTGCTCTATAGATCCCCTGCGGGGATCAAGGATGGACAGTATCAAGGTATAGTGAACTCAATCCGATGGTAATCGAGGTTTACCAAGAATATAATTTCCAGTTACAATAGCCGTAAGTAGCATTACTCGCTGCTTGCACTCCCGCCGCTTGACCTCGATGTGGTACGTGCTTGGCTTGGGGCGGACGGTTGAGGGCATAGGGAAAAACACGTGAGACCGAAACTAAAGACTTGCAAAGTGTGCGGCTGGCACGGAGTGATCAATCACCACAAACCAGACCTTTGCGCTCGCTACTTGCAGATCAAGAACATGTACCTTGCCGGCAAGACCAGCCGCGAGATTGGACAAGAGCTTGGCACTTCAAAAGCGCTGGTGCTCCATGCGCTCAAGGCGGTAAGGATCAAAACGCGGCCTCGTGGCGGTCTGAATAACCCGGGCGGCGTAAATGGCCGATCGCGGCTAACCCCTTTGCGTCGACCCCAAGCGCAGAATTCGTGAATCGATCAACGAGTTCAAGCACGAAGGCGAGCAAGCGTAGCGCGGACCTGGTTTTGAGGTCCACAGACTTTTGCCGACCCCGACGAGAAAGGCCGCAAACATCAAACAAAGACCTGTCAGTACTTTTGCCTTTTGCATTTTGACCTTTGCCTTTTGACTTTCCTCGGAATGTTCTGGGGAGCAAATCCCGGCACTGCAATCTGTGCTGCGTGCCCCGCGCCGTGGTGAGCACAACGATGGTTGCCGACTTTTGGGTCACGGCAATCACCCGGGCAGTGGCTGTTCGAGTATCAAGGTATAGTGAACTCAATCCGATGGTAACTAAGGTTCACCAAGAACATAATTTCCAGGTACAATAGCCGTAAGCAGCATTACTCGCTGCTTGCACTTCCGGCGCCTGACCTCGAAGTGATACGGGCTTGGCTTGGGGCGGGCTGCCGAGGACATAACGCGGTAGCGGAGGAAGACACGTGAAACCAAAAGTAGCCACTTGTAAAGTGTGCGGCTGGCACGGATGGATCATTCGCCATAAGCCAGAACAATGCGCACGCTACTTGAAGATAAGACAGATGTACCTTACCGGGATGACCAGCCGCGAGATTGGACGAGAGCTTGGCACTTCTTTTGAGAACGTGCTCCATGCCCTTAAGGCAGGAAGGGTCAAGACTCGGCCTCCCGGCGGTCTGAATAACCCGACCGGCAAGAATGGCCGATTGCCGCGGACCCCTTCGGGTCCGACCGAAGTGCAGAATTCGTAAATCGATCGACGAGTTCAAGCACGAAGGCGAGCAAGCGTAGTGCGGACCTGGTCTTAAGGTCCGCCGCCCTTTGCCGACGCCGACGAGAAAAGCCGCAGACCTTTAACACAGGCCTGTCGTTACTTTTGCCTTTTGCGTTTTGACCTTTGCCTTTTGGCTTTCCTCTGTAAGGTTCTGGCCCATGAGCCAATCCCGGCCCTGCAATCTGTGCTGCGTGCCCCGCGCCGTGCCGGCCCATTTTCTATCCCGGCATTTCATCCCCTTTGCGGGGTGGTTTACCGCGCCGGCGCCGCATGATCTTGTCGAAGGCCTTGAAGTCCGCTCCCGCTTTCCGATCTTCAAGAAACTGGGCAATGCGTAGAGCCGAGATTTTTTCCGCAGGCTGGCGCAGAGCGCAGCCCTGCGCTGCGAAGCAGCCACCTACCCGAGCCCTGGCGCACCTTCCTCGCGGCGCCACCTGCGGTAGCGCTGACCTTTAGGTCCGCAGGTCGGGCACTCGTGAAAATGCCGGCCCATTGGCGGTGCTCAGGGCAAGCTGTGAAGGTCGGTGGTACAAAGGCGGGCGGCGCATCCCGGCATGGCGGGACAGATCGCCCTACCCCTAGGGTTCGCAATGCACGCCACTTCAAAACGACCTGTGCGCCACCCGCGGACTGAGGTATGATGTGGCGAGAGGGCGCTGATGAATGCCATCGTGCAAGAAAAGATCAAGGATCTGGTGGCGCTGTGCAAGGACCGAGGCGTGCGCCGCCTAGCTCTGTTTGGCTCGGCAGCGAGCGGCCGGTTCGACCCCGCGTCCAGCGACCTCGATTTCCTTGTCGAGTTCCAGCCGGTGCGCCCCGCTCAGCACGCCGACAATTACTTTGGACTGCAAGAAGACCTGGAGCGGCTCTTTGGTGTGCCGGTTGAGTTGGTCGAATCCGGCCCGATTCGCAATCCCTATTTTCGGCAGGCCATCGAAAAGACTCAAGTCCAGCTTTATGTTGCCGCTTGAAGCACGCAAGTACCTGTTCGATATCGCTCAGGCGTGTGAGCTGATCACTCAGTTCACCAGCGGGAAAACCTTCACTGACTACACCGCTGACCCTCTCCTGCGGTCCGCGGTAGAGCGACAGTTCGAAGTCATGGGGGAAGCCCTTAATCAGGCCCACCGCCTGTACCCTGACCTTTCCAACCGGGTTAGCGCCTGTCGCCGGATCGTTGCCTTCCGCAACCGGCTGATCCATGGCTACGCCTTCGTCTCAGATGAAGTCGTTTGGGGAGTCCTCGAAACAAATCTGCCGACCCTGCGCCGTGAAGTGCAATTGCTCCTGGCTGAACGGAAGGGCGAGCCATGACGCGGGTCGCGCATCGGTCGCGTTTCTTTGCATGGATGCGGCCCCGGAGACCTAGCTGGCCGCGACGAGCGTTCTTCTCGTCGTGGGCTTTGTCTATCTTCTCCCGCATGTCATGAGTTCATCGATTGCGTGTGGCGGATCGCATTCTTTCGACTGCCGCTCAGGACGGTGAGCGAAAGTCGAACCGCTTTTCCGTCACGGTGAATTGCCGCCGGTCGCTCCCAGCGTTCACCGTTGCGGAGTATGCTTTGATCCTCGAAAGCGCGTAGCCCGGACCTGGTTTTAAGGTCCGCGGCCCTTTGGGGACGCCGACCAGAAAAACCGCAAACCTCAAACATCGGCCTGTCGTTACTTTTGCCTTTTGCGTTTTGACCTTTGCCTTCTGACTTTTGACTTTCCTCTGAAGGTTCTGGCCGGTGAGCCAATCCCGGCCCTGCAATCTGTGTTGCGTGCCCCGCGCCGTGCCAGCCCATTTTCTATCCCGGCATTTCATCCCCTTTGCGGGGTAGTTTACCGCGCCGGCGCCGCATGATCTTGTCGAAGGCCTTGAAGTCCGCTCGCGCTTTCCGACCTTCAAGAAACTGGGCAATGCGTAAAGCCGAGACCTTTTTTCGCTGACCAGGCGAAACTCGGGGGATGGCACTCATTTGATGCTTCAAGGCACTCATCCCTTACTGCTTCGCGG
>JBEKAD010000632.1:0-3651 GCA_050018435.1 Terriglobia bacterium | reverse complement strand
GCTTCCTCCGGAGGGCCCGTCTGTTTGGTAGTGGGTCAGTTTGCTGTAGGGGCACGCCATGGCGTGCCCCTACTGTTGAAGCAAAAGCCGGCGGTCAGAGACCGCGGCTACAAGAAACCAAACTGACCCACTACCGTCTCTTGCGCCGATTGGGGCCGGCCCTCGTCGTTAGGAGCGTAAGCGGTCGCGGTGCGCGGCGCGATGACTTAAGTCGTGCCTTTCCAGGGAGGTTTTGATAAGCTGATGGTTTCGGGCCCCTGCTTATTCCCAACGATTGAGGTCGAGTCGCGCGCCATGCCCGCCGAGCTTAAGATGAGGGCGATGTCCGCTCTGGATGCGGTGGAGACTCTGCGCCGGGTCTCGTTTTTTGCCGTGCTGCCGCCGGAGGAGTTGAAGATCCTCGCCAGCCATTGTGTGGTCCGGCGGATCCTGAAGGACGAGATGCTGGTGGGCGAGGGCGATCCTTGCGAGGGCCTGTTTGTGGTGCAATCGGGGACCATCAAGCTTTTCAAGATGGCGGAAAACGGCCGCGAGCAGGTTCTGGTGATCGAACGCGCGGGCTCGACGGTGGGCGAACTGAGTGTTTTCGATGGCGGAACTTTTCCGGCTTCCGCCCTGGCCGCCGAGGATTCCACTCTGCTCTTTATCCCCAAGCGCGAATTTCTGGAGTTGTGCCAACGGAATTCGGAGGTGGCCTTCGCCGTCATTCGCTCCCTGGCCTGGCGCTTCCGCTACCTAGCTAGCCTCGTAGAAGAGCTTTCCCTCAAAGAAGTCAGCCACCGCCTGGCGCGGTTCCTGCGTGACCGGGCGCTGAAGCTGGGCGTCCGCACGCGGCGCGGGATCGAGTTTCCCTTGGAAGAGACCAACCAGGAAATCGGCGCGGAAATCGGCACCGTGCGCGACTTGGTTTCGCGCAATTTGCGGCGCTTTGTGGACCGCGGCATCATCCGCCTGGAACGCCGCAAGGTCATCGTGCTCGACATCGCCGAGTTGGAAGCGCAGGTCTCCGGCGCCAAACGCGCTTCCACCGGGTGAGGGGATGGCACCCTGGAGCGGATGTTCGGCAGCGCCCCACTATGACGTTAACCGAAAAACCTCATGGAGAGTTTCCACCACCTTGGGGTCGTATCGCCCTCTTTCCACGGCGTTGCGAATTTCATTCAGCGCTACGCGCGAATCCCAGACCTCATGATAGGGCCGCCAGGATGTGAGCGCACTATAGGCCTCAGCCACAGCGGTAATGCGGGCGCCCAACGGAATCTCCTCTCCTTTTAACCGATCGGGGTAACCCCTTCCGTTCCACGCCTCATGATGATGGAGCACGATATCGAGAAACTGAGGATCGACATAACCCATTCGGCGGCAAGCGGCCACACTTTCGAGCACGTAGTTCTCAATGAGATTGGACTCCTGGTCGGTCAAACTCCTCGGGGCGTTCAAGATATGATGAGGCACCGCCTCCTTGCCGAGACTTTGGAGATATCCCGCCCGCAGAATGGCCTCCTTCATCGCCGGGTTCAATCCCAGCCGATCAGCAATGGCATAGGAAAGGAGAGCCACGACGCGGCAATGGCCCACGGCGCCATCAAGCGCCTCGACCGCCAGCACCACGTCTTCCGGAACTTCGATGAAGGATTCCGCCGGGCTGTATTTCGCGGCAACGGCCGGAGGTATCACCTTGGGATCCTTCCATCGGTCCTTGATCCCATTAACTTCGTAAACGATGATCCTCTGCAATTTGCCCTTGAGCTGAACCTTTTCGTAATCATCCCGCTTGATATTGGCGTCGGCATAAGCGAGCTTGATTTCCCTCGAGTCCGGATCAAGCGTCAGCGCGCGTCCAAGGTATCCGATGGCTGCGGTGGCATCTTGAAGCTTAAAACTGGTTTGGCCCAGTTCGTAGAGCAATTGGGTGGTCTCGCCTTCACGGCGGAGTTTTTCCTCCAGCATGCTCAAGCGCTCCAAATGCTCCTGATCGGATTTCCGGCCCAGTTTGCGAAGCTGGGTTGCCGTCACGAAAGGCTCGACGGCCTTAAAGGTTGGTTCGTCGATGTAAATCTTTCCCGCCTCACAGATTTCCTCGAGCCGCTTGGCGATGTTGACGCGATCGCCCAGAACGCTATAAGCCTGGCGCCGAACTCCCAACATGCCAATGATGGCGCTCCCCGTGGCAATACCCACGCGCAACCGCCAAGGCAGGTCAAGCCTTTCGACCTTTTGCTGCATTCTCAAACCTGCCAAAACCGCCAGAAGGGCATGCTGGTCGTAATCCACGGGCGCGCCGAATTCCACCATCACGCCGTCACCCATGTACTTGTCGATGTGCCCGCGGAATAAATCCAAAATGGGCTCAACGCAGCCCAAGAAGCGGTTCAGCTCCTCCAGCACTATGTCCGGCCGGTTCTTATCGGAAAAGGCCGTGAAGTTGGTGAGGTCGGTGAACATAATGCTGATTTCGCGTTTTTCGAAGCGCAGCTTTCCTTCCGTCGCCAGCTTGGCGACGACCGGGTCCATGGTGGCGTATAGAGTTTTCTCTACTTTCTCCTTCATTTCCTCCGCCCCACGACTCCGCTTTAGCTCCTCGTAAAGTTGCCGGGTCTCCTCAAAACCGCGCTGCAATTTCTCCTGGAGAGTGCCAATCGAAGCGCTGGCGAGAATCAGGAAACCACCCCACGCGCCCAGCACCAACAGAGCGTCAAGGCGAGTGCCGCCGACCGTAAACCAACCGGGTTGGTAGTAAGCGAATAACACGCCAGAGAGAAGGCAGAGCACCGCACACAACACGGCTTTGCGCCTTCCCAAGAAATAGGCCGCCGCCAATACCGGAAGATAGAAAAAGTTCAGGAAGGCGATCTTATACGGCAGGAAATAGAAAACCGCCACTACGATCGTGGCGACAATCAAGATGAACAGAACTTCCAGATAACGGACAATGAAATTCCTGAGCTGGCGAGGCCACGTCCCTCCCAAGCCCAACGGAATCTCGGGTTCATTGACCGATGGGGCAGTATGATCGTCGTTCGCCATAGCGCGGTTAGCCGAGGATTCACCTTTTTGCTTCCCGACCGGCTGATAACATATACCGCCCGGCGCCGGTATGCAATTCTCAGTTTGAGGAGTAGCCCTAATATTTTATGGCACAGGGCCGACCTTAAGGAGGGACTGCCCCTTCCACAGAGGTTACTCCACACTACCGGAAGAGATCGAATGAATGGTAGGCCTGGAGGGATTCGAACCCCCGACCCACGGTTTAGGAAACGTTTCTGGCCTATTCAGCTAACTTATTGATTGGAAGGCAGAAAGCCCTGCAACCCCTCCAAGGTCCGTAAGTTAGCGAGTTGTATGGAGTTGGTTCGAGTTGCACCAGATTTAGTTCAGATGCCTGAGGAGTCCCCACAAAAGTCCCCACACTGGCATTGAGGCTTTAAGCCCGGCGGAGGCTGAGACTCGATGTCGGCTGTAAGACCCGGCTGGAGTTTGTCGACGAGGCCCCGTGGACCTAAAACCGATGTTCAGCCACCTTGCGAGGGGTAGATTGACAGGCTGGATTAGCAGTTTCAAACCTTTAGAGCCTGCCCTGAGCGAGTCGAAGGGTCAGCAGGTCGAGCACTCGCGCAAAATGCCGACCCATTCGGGGAGCTCATGGCGAGC
>JBEKAD010000631.1:0-3662 GCA_050018435.1 Terriglobia bacterium | reverse complement strand
AAGATCTTCACCAAAATCATCAAGGAAATTTCTGTCGCTGCCCGGATCAGCGGGGGCGACCCGGATTCCAATCCTCGCCTGCGCACGGCGATCGCAGCGGCCAAAGCCGAGAACATGCCGGCGGACAACATCAAGCGCGCCATCCAGAAAGGCACCGGCGAATTGCCCGGCACCATCATTGAGGAAGCAATTTACGAGGCTTATGGGCCCGGCGGGACTGCCATGATTGTGGAAGTCACTACCGACAACAAGAACCGTACGACTTCCGAAATTCGCCATATTTTTGCCAAGCACGGCGGGGCGTTCGGCGCCTCCGTAGCGTGGATGTTCCACAAGAAGGGGTACGTGGTGGTGGAGAAAGACAAGGCGGACGAGGACAAGTTGCTGGAGCTCATCACCGACGCCGGCGCCGACGACATGAACGACGACGGCAGCAACTGGGAAATCCTTTCTGCGCCGGAGAACTTCCACAATGTGGTGGAACATCTCAAGGCTGCGCAGATCACTCCCGCGGCGGCGGAAGTCTCCATGGTGCCGCAGAATTACGTAAAGCTCACCGGCAAGCAAGCCGACCAGATGCTGCGGCTGATGGAAGAATTGGAAGACCACGAAGACGTTTCGCACGTTTACGCCAACTTCGATATCGAAGAGGCGGAACTGCACGCGCTCACGCAGGACAGATAGCGGGCGGCGTGAATCCCCTCTGAGTTGGGAGGGGGAGCGGTGCGCGTGCGTCGCTGGCGGGTCCGGGATGACCCGGAAGACTCCCCTTGGGGGGATTTTTCCTCTTACCCGGGCGTAGACTCCGCTCCCGCTGAACACTTCGCCGCGCGGACAGGCAAGGCGCCCTTCTGGACATTTGCGGACATCACTCGAGGAGGTAGTTTCGCCATCACGCCTAGCTCCAAGGTTCGTCGATTTTGCTCCCTTTGCTTGGCAACAGCATTCCTGGCGCTCCTTCCGGGGGTTTACACTCTTCCGGCGCAGGTGGCCCCCTCCGTCCCCCGGTTCACCTTCACCAAGACTCTAAAGGGCAGTTCTCCTGAATACATGGCGTTGCGTATTGATGCCAACGGCAAGGGCACGTACGACTCGCGCAAATTGGAGGATCCCCCAGCACCTCGCCCTTTGCAGATCTCGGCGGGCACCACTGCGCAAATCTTTTCCCTGGCAGAGTCCCTGAATTACTTCCGCTCCCTCGACCTCGATAGCCACCACAAAGTGGCGAACATGGGGCTGAAAACACTGACCTACGAGGCCGGCAAGGAAATCAACCAGGTGCAATATAACTACACGGAGAACCGCGCCGCCCAGCAGCTCACCGATATGCTCGAGAAAATTGGCAACGTCGAGGAACGAATTGCTCAACTTGAATATGCAATGAAGTATGACCACCTGAGCCTGCCTGAAGCTTTGCGCCAAATCCAGGAGGGCCTGGACGACCACAACTTTGTCGAGGCCGCTCTGATGATCCCCACGCTGGAGAAAATCTCAACCAACCCTCACTTTATGCACTTGGCTCAGTCCCGCGCCCACGAGATCGTGCAGCGTATTCAGGAGAATAAGTAGCGCTTCCCGCGCGGCGAGCGCGCATGAATAAGGAAGCAGAAGGTCTGCCCGCTATATACTTCCCAGCGGGTGCGCGACACAAGATGACGAAACCCGGAAAGCTGAAGAGGGCTGCGGTGATCCTCGCGCACGCCGCGGTGGGCTGGGGGTACTGCGGCGCGATCATCGCCATGGGCCGGCAGTTCCTCTCGATTCACACCACGCTTGTCGTTCACGCCATAGGCGCGCCAATTGGATTCGCTTTGATATCGCTTTTCTACTATCAGAGGTGGGCCTTCACGAGCCCCCTGCAAACCGCGGCTGCGTTCCTGGGCGTTGTGGTGGCCTTGGATCTCTTCCTAAGTGGCGCCGGTATTCGAGAAGAGTTACGCAATGTTCTCCAGCGTGCTGGGAACCTGGGTACCTTTCGCTCTCATATTTGCCGCAACCTACTTCACGGGCCGATTCACTTCGTCCAAGTCACCGGCGCAGATTCAGAACCAATAGGATGACAAACATGATGCGGTGCCTCGCCTTCGACGAGTCAAGGTTTCTCCAGTGCAAACTGGCGCAGGAAAGATCGGAGCTGGTCTCGAACGCGGCGGAATTCCGCCAGCCTTTCCTCTTCCGAGCCTTGGACGGCGGCGGGGTCGTCGAGGCTCCAATGGATGCGCTTTGTGGTGGCCGGAAATACGGGGCAACTCTCCTTGGCCTTGTCACAAACGGTAATCACGTAATCGAACGCCTGCCCCGCGAACTCGTCCACGGATTTCGAGCGGTGGCCCGAGATATCGATCCCGATTTCGCGCATGGCGCCAATGGCTTCCGGACGCACGTGGCTGGGTTTCGTTCCGGCGCTGAAGACCTCAAACCTATCGCCTCCATCGTGCCGAAGCAGGCCTTCCGCCATCTGGCTTCGAGCTGAGTTTCCTGTGCAGAGGATCAAAACTCGCATGGCTCATCACCTATCGCAAATATCTATCCCTGGACCAATTTCGCTTCGCCCACCGCCGCGGGATTCTGTGGGGAAAAAAGGCGCTGGAAACGCAGAGAGACTCCCACCAGCCCGATTAATACCGGAACTTCCACCAGCGGACCGATCACTGCGGCAAAGGCCGCGCCCGAGTGAATTCCAAAAACCGCCACCGCCACCGCGATGGCCAGCTCAAAGTTATTGCTCGCCGCCGTAAAGGAAAGTGTGGCCGTCTTGGAATAGTCAGCGCCCAGCTTCTTGCCCAGGTAAAAGGAGACCAGGAACATCACCACGAAGTAGATCAAAAGAGGAAGCGCAATGCGCAACACGTCCAGCGGTAATTGAATGATGTATTGCCCCTTCAGTGAAAACATCACCACAATCGTGAAGAGCAAAGCCACCAGCGTGAGCGGGCTGATGCGGGGCACAAACTTCCTTTCGTACCATTCCCGCCCCCGCGAGCGAATCAGGGTGAAGCGGGTGAGCATTCCCGCCAGAAACGGAATGCCGAGGTAGAAGAAGACGCTCTGCGCGATCTGTTTCATGGAAACATCGACAATCGTCCCTTTCAAACCGATCCACGACGGCAACAGGGTGATGAAGAACCACGCGTAGACGGAGTAGAACAACACCTGGAAAACGGAATTGAAGGCCACCAGTCCGGCAGCGTATTCGGTATCCCCCTTGGCGAGTTCGTTCCACACAATCACCATGGCGATACACCGCGCCAGGCCGATCATGATCAGCCCCACCATGTATTCGGGATAATGTCGCAAGAAGGTAACGGCCAGAACAAACATCAAGACAGGTCCGATAACCCAATTTTGAAGCAAGGAGAGCAACAGAACACGTTTGTTCCGGAAGACCTCGCCCATTTCTTCGTACCGGACTTTGGCCAGGGGCGGGTACATCATCAGAATTAGACCCGCGGCAATGGGGATGGAGGTGGTACCCACCTGAAAGGCGGTGATCGCTCGCACCAGGCCCGGCAGGAGATAGCCGGAGGCCACGCCCAGGGCCATGGCGAGGAAAATCCAAACCGTAAGATACCGGTCAAGAAAGGAGAGCTTGCGCGCCAGGTGTTCGGACATTTCCAAAAGCCTCAAGATTCTTGATTTGTCCTAAGCATCGAAGAAATCGT
>JBEKAD010000630.1:0-3674 GCA_050018435.1 Terriglobia bacterium | reverse complement strand
CCCGTCCAATACCCGGAGAAGCTTGACCTGCGTCCTGGGTTCCAACTCCCCGATCTCGTCCAGAAACAACGTGCCTGTGTGGGCAAGTTCGAACAGGCCCTGCTTCGTTGACTCGGCCCCGCTAAAAGCGCCCTTCTCGTATCCGAACAACTCGCTTTCCACCAAGTGCTCCGGAAGGGCGCCAGAGTTGACATCGATCCAGGGATTGTTGCAGCGTAACGAATACTGATGAAGGGCGCGGGCGATCAACTCTTTGCCGCTACCACTTTCACCGGTGATCAGAACAGCAGCATTGCTGCGCGCGACCTGCTGCACAGTACGCACTAACTCCCGCATGGACGCGCTGGCAAACACAAAGGGTTTCCCAGGAACTGATTCGGCGTGCGGCTGAAGAGCTAGACTTGGCATGTTATTTACGAACGGAGACTACGCCATCAGCTCGCGTTCGATCAAGGTCACCGTCGTCCTAGTACTTAAGTACCAGACCGAGTGATATTATCTTTCCAGGAGATTTGCGGCTTCCAGCACCATTCAGCCTACGTAGCCTCGCCCCGCGGAGGTCAGTCTGGCGCGCCACGGCGCACTTCTTCTGGATGGGTTGCCGGAGTTCCAACGCAATGTTCGGCCCCGCACTCCTTCATTTCTTCCTAAGCATGCTTGCCACCCTGCGGCTGCAACCTACGACGACTGCCCTGATCTTCGCAAATGAGCAGACCCAGAAACGCATTATTAACTTCCTGCGACCGGGTGCCGAGCAGGCCGGATCGCGTCGGCGTGAAGTGATGATTGCTGTCAGTTTTAAGCGCCTGTAACATGGCACGGGGCTGGCCCCAGGTGTGAAGAATGCTGAGGATGCCGACCTGGGCGCCCAGGGTTCAGCCGCGGTTCAGATTTCAGCCTCTCGGCTGCGTTGGAGACCCGGGGTGGCAAAAGCCAAATTCCGTTTTTGTAGATGGCAGAAGCAGCCCTCCGCACAACTCGATCAGGATTCGGCCCGATAAACGCCCTACCCGGAAAGTGGGACGAGTGCACTTTGAAAGCGGGCCAGACTCCCATCGGTCTTGGCATCACTACCGAGTAGTCGCCTGGTGTTTATCGACGAATTCGAATGGCCGATCCAAAGTTCTGGTCGAGCGACGGCGCACTCGGAAACTATCATGAGTGGGTACTTCGCCGGATTGGGAACGCATTTAAGGGTTTCAAGACCTCGTCAAACCGGTAGGTACCCTGGTTCTCGAAACCGTTCAAAGGAGGCTCTTTTCCACCTCGCTGCCCAGTTGCAGGATGATGTCGCGAGCGGCGCGCACGTCCTCCTGGCGCGACCGGTGGTTCAAGACGCAGAAGCGCAAGACATGGCGCCCCTCCAGGCGTGTGGAGGAGAGCATCAACCGCCGGCTGGCAATGATCCTGGCAATCAGGGCGTCGTTGAGGCGATTGAGAAAAGCCTCGCGCTCCTGGCCGGGCGGAGTGACTGACGGCACATAGCGGAAAGTGAACACCCCCAGTGATGGAGGTGTAATGATTTCGAGCTGCGGACCTTCCTGGAACCATTGCGCGGCATATTCCGCGAGGTCAAGGCATTGACCGATGATCTCGCGGATGCGGGCAATGCCGTAAGTCTTCACGGCCATCCAGACCTTCAGCGCTCGAAAGCTGCGCGTAAGCTGAAGGCCGTAATCGCAAAAGTTTACTTCGCGCTCTTCCCGTTCCACATCGCGCATGTAGTCAGGCAGAATGTGAAACGTCTCGAACAGCCGGCGTCCTTCTCGAACCAGCACGCAACCGGCCTCGATGGGGCAATAGAACCACTTGTGCGGGTCGAGGACCACGGAATCCGCCTGTTCGATCCCGCGCAGCAGCGCGCGGCCGCGCCCGGTGAGCGCCGCGAAGCCGCCATAGGCGGCATCGACATGGAACCAGACATGGTTTTCGCGCGCCACCCGAGCGATCGCCTCCAGGGGGTCAACGGCGCCGGTGCTGGTGGTGCCGGCGCTCGCCACCACCGCCAGCGGGCGCAATCCCCCCTTAAGGTCTTCGCGGATCTGAGCGGCCAGGGCCTGAGGCTGCATTCGGAACTGCGGATCGGTAGGAATGCGGCGCCATTGTGCCTCGCCGATTCCCAGAATCCGCAGGCCGCGATCGATGGCGGTGTGCGCATGAGCGGAAAGATAGACCACGGCATTCGGCGTCACGTCGCCCACCATGGCTCGCCGTGCCACCGCCAGGGCGGTTAGATTCGCCACCGAGCCGCCGCTCACCAGGAGCCCGGCGGCTTCCGGCGGCAAGGCCAGAATCTGCTTGAACCAGTCGATGACGAGGATTTCCACCTGGCTGGGGCCGGCGGATTCAAACCACGTGCCGGCAAAAACGTTCGTGCCCGCCGCCAGCATGTCTCCCAAGATGCTGATGAAGCTTGGAGCGCTGGGGACAAAAGCGAAGAACCGCGGATGATCCAGGGGAATTGAGTAGGGCGCAACGTCCTGCGCAAATTTGGCGAAAACCTCTTCAAAATTCATCGGGTCTTCGGGAAGCGGTTCTCGCAGCCGCGCCTCGGTTTCTTCCCGGTGCAGCTCCTGACCCAGCGTGCTTTCCCGTAGATTCGCAATGCGATCGACCACATAATCGGCCACGCGGTGCGCGGCCCGGCGCATGGCCTCGGGATCGAGGTCGAGGGAGACGTCGCGGATGCGCATTTCCAGCTCGTGGAGTGAGGTTTGATCCTTCATGCAAGACCCCCAGAGATTTCTATCCGTACCGGGCGCGCTCGCGCGCGTGGGCGTGATCTTAGCACGCATCTCTCACCACGCTTGGACGCTCTTAGGCTGCGGGAAGGGCGGGGCTTCAGCCCCGCCGAAATCGCAGCACCCACGCTCTGTCCGCCCCGCGCCCCGCGCAGCTTGCGACCGCAAGCTGCGCGGGGCGCGGGACAAGGCAATAATCAGGAGGCCCTTGTAACGGCGGGGCTGAAGCCCCGCCCTTCCAAACCCGTGGTGAAAAATCCGGGTTAGCCCGTGCGGGCCGGCCGCACCAGCTCACCGAGCAAAGAAGCGAGCAAGTTTTCCTGAGGAAATGCCTGGCCAAGGTGCTGGCGGAAACCCTCTCCCCATCGGAAGCCCCCCAGTTCGCCGGCGCGCGCGGCCATTTACCGGAGCGGATCGTTGATCTTCCGCAGGGACTGCTGAACTTGGAGCCAGGCGCGCTGGCTTTCGTGGCAAGCCAGCATTCTTTCCTTACGTTCAAGCGTGGCGCTGATATCCACCACAAGGTGGGGGAGAATCTCATCACCCAGGATGTCGCGGCTGCTGAAGGGTTGAGCATAGTAAAGGTGCGGGATAGTCCGCACGGCCGGAGCGGGGCGGCGCGCTCCGGCTTGCTCAACTGGCCCTTCTCGATGCGCGCCTGCAAGCGCTCCAGGTCCTTTCGCAAGCGCTGCTCGTGGGTTTCCCGAAGGGCCCGGTCCTTGGCTTCCCGCTCCTCGCTCCGGCCGAGAATGTAGACCTCGTTCCCTTGCCGTCGGCGCTGGATGCGCACCTGCGATTTCTTCTGCGGAGCATGGCGCGGCGAGGGCTCGCGGATCACCTCTTCCCCGCCGTCCTCCTGCGCGAACTCTTCCCGCCACGCCTTCCGTTCCGGCGGTCGGCCCGCCACCCAGTAGTGATACCCGCGCGCCCGGA
>JBEKAD010000629.1:0-3681 GCA_050018435.1 Terriglobia bacterium | reverse complement strand
CCGCCTGCGCGGCAGCCCGCAGAGATGGTCGGTGCGCGTCACCGGAAACTACCGCATCACCTTCGCCTAGTCAGGCGAAAACGCGCAGGATGTCGACTTTGAAGACTACCATTAGGGAGGAAACGATGGATCGTAAGAACGGATTGCCACCCGTACATCCAGGCGAAATTCTCCGGGAAGACGTTCTTCCCGAGGTCGGCCTGTCCGTCACGGCCGCCGCGAAAGCGCTGGGCGTGTCGCGCCAAATGCTTCATGACATTTTGGCCGAGCGGAGGCCTCTGTCTGCGATCATGTGCCTGAAGGTTTCCCGCCTGCTGGGCAGCACTCCCGAATTCTGGATGCGCTTGCAAGCAGAGTACGACCTGAAGAAGGCGGCCCAAAACAAGAAAGTCATGGAACGCGTCGCGCAGATCGTGCCGGTGCAGCCACAGGCAGAGGTCCATGCCTGACCATTTGCCTCGCGCGCTCGATTACTCGACCGCCGTCCGCGGCAAGTGGGCCACCGGCGGTTTCGCCTAAGGCCGACCAGGACCGGCTACGCCCAGGTCAACCTAAACAGGAGTTAGCCAGACCTTAGCCATGACATCGCCTCGAAGACTACAGAAAGCTCGCATGGGTGCGTTGCCTCCCAGGTATTCATTGGTGCTCAATCCCCACGTGGATTATCGCGTCACGAGTTGTCCCGGCTGCAAAGGCAAAACCAAGGTACGTAAGGTTCCTTTAGCAGGATGCTGAAAAACTCTTTTTCGGGATAACTATATTGCTAGCCTCGCCTGAAAACAAAGGACTTACAGGTGCCGAAGTAGGGAAAAACAGGCCGCTTTTCGAATTTTTCAGCATCCTGCTACAGAACAGGTCCGCGCTACACTTCTTCACCCTTCACAATTTACTCTTCACAATTCCCAGCCCCCATCCCCCAACCCCTAGAACCTGACACCTGGCACCTGATACCTGACACCTTCGTTCCTCACACACTCACTTTCCGCAAATCGATTTTGCTGCGGTCCCACACTCCCAGGCCCAGCGCTCCGGCTATTTCCACGTGTTCGGGCTGGCGGTGCACAAACGTGCTGTTCTTATCCGGCCGCGATGCGACGAGCACTTTCATTCCCACGGAGACGCGCTTGGCGTCGATCACTTCCCAGCCGATGTGATCGAGCGCCACCGGGTCGGTCGAGAAGTATAAGGTGTGGTGCTCCCAAACGAATTCGGGTCGCCCGCCGGGCCCGCCGTTATAAAGGCCCTTGACCCCATCGAGGATATGGAGCACGGTCTTATTGCGGATGACGGGCAGGGCCACCACCGCCGGAATGAAGGTGTTGCAGGCGTTCAGGCTGGGGCTGGAATGGCTGCGGTTGACGTTGTTCACCAAGCCGTGGGAAAGATTCTTGAGCGCCATCGTGACTCCGGCCGATTGGTGATCCTTCAGGACGGGCAGGTTGATGAGCTTGTTGACCTGGCGCGTGATGAACTGGGCCGCATAGGAGCGGCGCGCGGTGAGGTTATCCACGCTAAACCCCGGCAACGTCAGCGCCATGTCCATGTAATGATCGGGATCGTAACCTGCGATGTTTTGCTGGGTGTTATCGACGTCATCGGTGGCGTAGGAGATTCGGACTCCCTCCGGCAACCATTTGTCAAATCCCCCCGAGTAGAATTGCCTGCGGTAACGGTCGTAGGCGACAATATCCTGACGTTTGACTCCCGCCGCTTCCAATCCCCCAATGATCTCGCGCATGACGGTGGCATCGGAAATCACCACCGGCTGGCCCACCGGGTTGACCTTGATCCCCACCACGTCGCCCGGCTCGAAGAACTGCCGCCAAGCATCCACCCAGCCATCCGCGCCGGTCAATTCCATCATGCCGCGCCGCATCATCTTGCGAACTTGGTCGGCCTGGTACTTGCCCGACACGAGCACGGCGGGATTCTCGACGGCGCAGACGCGTCCGGGATAAAGCCCCGGCATGCTGAGCTTGCTGCGGTCCGCTTTCGACTCCGATCGCGTGCCGAGGACGAACCCGCTGGCACTCCCGGCTACCACCCCTGCTGCCAGACTTTGACCGAGCGCTTTCAAGCAACCGCGCCGAGTGAAATTCATCGTCACCTCCCGTCTATTTGTCTATTTATACCCGAAAATGCGCCGCGATAGCGAAAAAAGGTCTGATTTCCAACCGCACCCGCGCAGAGCGACGCGACCAAGCGCCGGTCCCGCCGCGGGCTGACGATTGACCGGGTGAGAAGAACCGCAGACCTCGACGACGGACGTCTACGCTGGCTTTGACTTTTGCGTTTTGCGCTTTGCATTTTGATTTTCATTTGCAGCTCCGCTACGCGGTGCCTCGGTGCTTTTGCAGAATGGGCCTAGCCGGGAGGATGCGGGTGTATACTCTCACCCGCATTTTCAATGCTCGGTAGCTCGCCAGACTGTGCTCATGGGGTGTTCAGCATGAGGAAAACAACCCTTTTCATCATCTTCGTCGTTCTGATCAGTATAGCGGTGCCCCAAGCGCCAAAGTCCGTGACGGGGCAGGGAACCAAGCAAGCCGCCCCGCCAGCCACGCAGCACGGGGTAATCGGACAAGCAGGGCAGGTCGCCGTCTACCGGCACGAACCCGGCGCCACGCTTCTTGGTTCGGTCGTTGCATCGTTCACCTTGGCCCTGGGAGACATCGAGAAGACTGCGACGGGAAACTCTCAGTGGACTTGCCTGAGTGCCACGAAGGCGAATGGCGAGCAGTTTCGGGTCTTTCTCCTGAGCGCCGGGTATCCACCCCGCAGCCTGAAAGCGGCTCGGCGGGCGACGCGGCGGTATTTGTTTCAAGAAGGATCATCACCGGCGCGCGAGTATCGCAACGCGCTTACGGGGGAAGCGGTGCTTCCGGCGATGGGAGGATGGGAGTTTCTACTGCCACGGCCCGCCGGCGAAGCACCCGACGGGGCGGAGCCTTTGCAGATGCGCTACCTCGGCCAGCGCTACGTGCGTGAGTCGCTAACCCAAGGCGCTCCGATGCTTCCGCCGGCGGACGTAAAAGTCATCATACTTCGCCCTGATGTGCTGATCGGGCCGGAGAGCATTTCCCGGCAAAAGGACGAAACCCGCCGCTACGACGAGTCCGAATACGAATACGTGCGCCTCGCCCGCGAAGATTACCGCGCGATGGCGGAAGCGGGAATCAACTGCGTGCAAGTGAATGCTGAGCAGGCGCCCTGGGCGGACGATCTTGGCCTCTTCTATTGGGGCGGCGGCGTTGTCCTGAAGTTTCCCGAGTCGCTTTACCGCAGCCAGTATCTTGGCCCCACGCTGTTCCTGGACGAGCCCGGGGTGGGCACTCGTGACTATGTCTTGCGTCCCCGGCTTCTCAAGGAGTCATCCTTCCGCAAGAGCATTTCGCCGCAAGCGGCATTCGAAGCATTCCGCGGCCATTATGCCGAAGCCCTCAAGGGAGCGCCCTTCGAGCTGATGCGCGAACTCGCGGCGCGGCCGGATGTGGATCTCGGTGACATGCACTTCGCGCAGGAAAACCTTTTCTCCTGGGAAACCATGGAAGCCACCGCTGCCTACGAGTTGTCGCAGGACCCCCAGGTTCCTGAAGCCTTCGTCTTCGAGCCCCCGGGGCGAATCGGGACTCGCCGCACGCTTCCGGAGATGGATATGACGTACGGAGTCCAAATCCCGCC
>JBEKAD010000628.1:0-3684 GCA_050018435.1 Terriglobia bacterium | reverse complement strand
CGGGGAGTCGTGTTGGGAAGCAGGTGTAGCGCGGAACTGTTTTGTAGGTACGCGGCTATTACCATACAAGCTAATGAAAAGCCCCGGACCAATATAACAGGTCCGCGCTAACCAAGTGGAGGTTGTTTCTATGTCCCTGTCCGAGATTCCCGAAGAGGCCGTGCAACCCGGCCGTCGATGGGTAAACGTCCTCCTCGGCAGCGGCTTGGCCGCCTCCGTGGTTTCCTTTGTTTACCCGGCGCTTCGCTACATCATCCCTCCCCCGGTGGCGGAATCCACCAGCCGGTCGGTGGTCGCCGCCAAAGCCGCCGAGCTCAAGAACAACAGCGGGAAGATTTTCAAATTTGGGTCGAAGCCTGCCCTCTTGGTGCGGACGGCGGATGGCACATTTCGCGCCTTCACCGCGGTTTGTACGCACTTGAACTGCACGGTGCAATATCGCGACGACCTCCATCAAATCTGGTGCGCTTGCCACAACGGACTCTACGATCTGGAGGGACGCAACGTGAGCGGCCCGCCCCCCCGGCCCCTGGAAGTGTATGAGGTCCACGTCCAGGGCGAGGACGTGGTGGTGACGCGGAAGGCTTAGCCATGAGTGGTCTATACCGAAATGCCCTTGCCTGGCTCGACGAACGGTTTGGCGCCGGAAGTATTGAGGAGTTCCTCCGCCACAAGATCATACCCATCCATCGCCATTCGGTCTGGTACTACTTCGGAGGCATGACCCTGTTCCTGTTCGTCATCCAGGTTCTCACCGGGATTCTCTTGCTGCTGTATTACCGCCCCACCCCCAACGATGCTTTCGAGAGCGTTCAGTATGTGATGACGCAAGTGCGCTTCGGCTGGCTCATCCGGTCCGTACACAGTTGGTCGGCGAACCTCATGATCTTCACGGCGTTCGTTCACATGTTCAGCGTCTATTTCCTGAAGGCCTACCGCAAACCCCGCGAACTCACCTGGGTGAGCGGAATGCTGCTGCTCTTTATCCTCATGGGGTTTGGCTTCAGCGGCTACTTGCTTCCCTGGAACACCCTGGCGTTCTTTGCCACCAAGGTGGGAACGGAAATGGCCGGCTCGGTGCCCATTGTCGGAAAGTGGATGCTGATTTTTCTGCGGGGCGGCGAGGAAGTGACGGGCGCCACCCTAACCCGATTCTTCGGGTTCCACGTCGCGGTTCTCCCCGGCCTCGCTACCACGCTGCTGGCCATCCACCTGATGTTGGTGCAGCAACTGGGCATGAGCGTGCCTCCAGGGGTCGAGCGGGCCATCGCCGAGGGGCGCGAGCCGAAACGCATCATGCCCTTCTTCCCCAATTTCCTTTTGCGCGACATGATCGGCTGGTACGCTGCGCTGGGCACACTGGGAGCGTTGGCCGCCATCTTTCCCTGGGAACTGGGAGCCAAGGCGGACCCCTTCGCCGCCGCCCCGGCCGGAATCCGGCCGGAATGGTATTTCCTGTTTGTGTTCCAAACGTTGAAATACCTTCCGTCCAAGGTGCTCTTTATTGAGGGCGAATTGTTGGGAATATTCGGATTCTCGGCGGCGGCGCTGGTCTGGGTCGCCGTCCCCTTTCTCGACCGGCGAATCGGTTTCGGACGGACTACACGCTTCTTTACGGGCGCGGGAGTCTTCGTCATAGGGTACATGATGGTGCTCTCCTGGTTGGCGCTGCGGTGAGGTGGCGCGCAGTGAGGTTCTGTTGTTGGTTTTCAGTTCTCGGTTTTTTGGGGAAGAACAAGTCAAAAGGCAAAATGCAAAATGCAAAAGGCAAAAGTAGGAAACCCAAGACGCCCTCATTGGGTGTTGGGGAAGAACAAGTCAAAATGCAAAAACGCAAAACTAAGAATTCTTCTTCCCTCGCCCCCCTTGGGGGAGAGGGGGGACCGCAAGGCGGTGGGTGAGGGGGTTAGTACCAACACGAACACCCTGGGTCAAGTTCGTATCATGCCCCGCGGTTTTGACTTTTGCCTTTTGCGCTTTGCCTTTTGACTTGTTCTGCTTGGTGGAGCGGGATTGAATAGCGAGCACGGCCAGACGATAAACGCGGAAAATGCTCCTCGACGAAGGGTTCTCCGGAGGACACTGGGAAGAACAAGTCAAAATGCAAAACGCAAAACTAAGAATTCTTCTTCCCTCTTCCCCAAGGGGGCGTAGGAATCTGCCATGAAAACTGCGGCTGCTACATTCCTTGTATTGATGAGCGTGCTGGGCACGGCGGGGGCGGATTCCGGCAAAAACTCCTGCGTGGACTGCCACGCGTCGCTGGAGGACGCGCGGCTGCTGAAGCCCGCAAAACTCTTCGATGGCGACGTCCATCATCAAGCGGGATTGACCTGCGCCGACTGCCACGGCGGCAACCCCAACGATGACTCGATGGACGCCATGAGGCCGGCCAAAGGTTTTCGCGGGGTTCCGAAGAAGTCCGCCCTCCCGGAGTTCTGCGCCCGCTGTCATTCCGACGCCGCCTACATGCATCCCTTCAATACCAAGTTGCGCGTTGACCAATTGAGTGAATACCTCACCAGCGTGCACGGCAAGCGATTGAAGCAAGGCGACGCCAAGGTGGCCGCTTGCGTGGATTGCCACGGGGTCCACAACATTCTCGCCGTCTCCGACACACGCGCGCCGGTTTACCCCTCGAACGTGGCCACTACGTGCGGGCGGTGCCACGCCGACGCCGCTTATATGAAGGAGTACAAGATTCCCACTGACCAGGTGGCGCACTATCAGAAGAGCGTACACGCCGCGATGCTCGCGCAGGGTGACACCTCCGCGCCCACCTGCACCACCTGCCATGGCAACCACGGCGCCACTCCCCCGGGGGTGACCTCCGTCGCCAATGTCTGCGGAACGTGCCACGTCTTCTTTGCCCAACTCTTTGAGAAAAGCCCGCACCAGGCGGCCTTCGCCAAAATGGGACTGCCGGGTTGCGTCCAGTGCCATTCCAACCATGAGATCGTGAAGCCCTCGGATAGTTGGGTCGGGGCGGGAGCGAATTCGGTTTGTTCCACCTGCCACACTCTTGGCGATGCCGGCCTCAAGAGCGCGCAGGGCATCGCCCAGGATTTGGCGCGACTCGACCTCGCCATCGCGCAGGCGGACACGATTCTAGATACGGCGGAGCGCGCGGGCATGGAAGTGTCAAACCCCAAACTGGAACTGGCGAGCGCGCACGAAGCGTTGGTCAAAGCGCGCGTCAACGTTCATACCTTCCGCGACGCGGAAGTTCAGAAGGTGACCAATCCCGGTTTGGAAATCGCCAAGAAAGCGAACCAGGCCGGCGTCGCCGCCCTCCAGGAATTAAACTTCCGCCGCAAAGGCCTGGGAGTCGCCCTCATTACCATTCTCGTGGCCATCGCCGGGCTGTATCTGAAAATCCGCCAAATCGAATCCAAGCCGCAAGCGTAGGGCGGCCTCCTCACATGGATGAACAGGATGGACAGGATGCGGAATTGAACCAAGCGCTGATCACCAAGGGCGTGATCGGTTGTGCCTTGGAAGTCTCAACGAACTGGGCGCGGGTTTTCCGGAATCGGTGTATTTCGGCAACCCCAAACTCGAATACAAGCAAGTGTAGCGCGGGCCAGTTCGGCAGGGCCCCCGCGTGTCCGTGCCCCGAGCCAACCAACCCCCGCCCCACCGAACCCGGCCGCGCGACCCCACAGCGCCACCCCGGCGCTGCGG
>JBEKAD010000627.1:0-3688 GCA_050018435.1 Terriglobia bacterium | reverse complement strand
CGACGAAGCGCAATTCGCGGAACTCAAAACTCTTGGCGAGTTGACGAAGAAAGCCTGGGAATACGACGTGCAGGTGATGATCGAGGGGCCCGGTCATATTCCCCTGGATCAGATCAAACTCCAGGTGGACAAGGAAGTGGAGCTTTGCCACGAAGCGCCCTTCTACACGCTCGGTCCGCTGGTGACCGACATCGCTCCCGGTTACGATCACATCACCTCGGCCATCGGCGCCGCCATGATTGGCTGGCACGGGGCCGCCATGCTCTGCTACGTGACCCCCAAGGAACATCTGGGCCTTCCCAACAAGGACGATGTGCGCCAGGGCATCATCGCTTACAAGATTGCCGCCCATGCGGCGGATGTGGCCCGGCACCGCCCCGGCGCCCGCGACCGCGACGACGCGCTCAGCTACGCGCGCTTCCTCTTCGATTGGAACCGCCAGTTCCAGCTTTCCCTTGATCCGGAAATGGCGCGCACCATGCACGACGAAACGCTTCAGGACGAGTATTACAAGGAAGCCGCTTTCTGCTCCATGTGCGGCCCCAAGTTCTGCTCCATGAACACCACACAGGTCATGGAAAAGCACCTGGAAATCAACCAGAAGGATCGCGAGCAGAAGTTTGTGGAGTTGTTGACGAAAGTGCAAGGCTGACACATGTTGGAATCCGACTTGGCCGGTGAGAAGCTCTTGAGGTACGCCGCGGCATGAAGTTCAGTGAATTGGTACGCGTGCTAGAGCGCGAGGGATTCACGCTCGTGAAGGAGAAGGGCTCAATCCGGTATTACACGAAGCCCGGAGTGCCCCGCTTGATTCGCATAGACTTCCACGGCTCGAAAGAAGTGCCTACCGGTACGTGCCACGCTATAATGAAGGCTGCTGGGGTTATAGGCCGCGAGGGACAATGATTAACTTGAAATACTCTCTGGTGATCGAAGCAACCGAGGATCCCAATTTCTTTGGGTTTTATTCACCCGATCTTGAGGGCTTTACCGGGGTCGGAAACTCAATTGAAGACTGCCTGTACAAGGCACGATGGGGAATGGCAGAACACGTTTCGTTGCTTCGCGAGCAGGGTTTACCCGTTCCACCCGAGTCCAAGGATCCGAAGGTAACGATCCAAAACACCAAGCCGGTCCCTGCGTAAGAGGCGAGGGCGAGCGGCAACGCGCCTAGCAATTCACGAAAGGCAGGAAGCTACCCATGGGTTTGTTTGAGGTAAAGGTAAAACTGGCGAGTCTGGCCGCCCCTACGCGGAACGAAGAACTCTCGCTACTGGTGGACACCGGGGCGACGTTGTCCTGGATTCCTCGAAATGTGCTGGAGAGGCTCGGGGTCGGAGTTTTTTCTCGTCTGCCGTTTACCCTTGCCGATGGACGAACACTGGAAAGGGAAACCTCCGCAGTACTGTTGACCATTGACGGAAGGAAAGCTGCGGTGCCCGTGGCGTTGGGGGAGCCGGGCGAGGAAGCCGTTCTGGGAGCGACTGCGCTGGAGATTCTGGGGTTGTTGGTCGATCCGGTGGCCCAGAAGCTGATTCCTCGCAACTTGCTGGCTCTTGTGGAACGTTAATGAGTTTTGCTGCGCGGGCGCCCCGCGGCGGCTCGTTGCGGCTATCAATCAGCAGGTGTAGCGCGGACCTGTTCTGTAGGTCCGCGGCTCGTCCCCTATGGGCAAGGAAAAGCTGCGGACCTATAAAACAGGTCCGCGCTTAGCTCCACTGTCGCCCTTGCCTGTGCTCGTTTGTGCTAGAATGTACACAGGAGATTAAGCACCATGGCTGAGACCGCAACCTTCACCGTCCGGGTTCCCGCTGATCTGAAGAGGCGCCTCGACCAATTGGCTAAGGCGGCGGATCGGAGCCGGTCCTGGTTGGCCACCGACGCTCTTCGGCACTATGTCGAAACTCAGCAATGGCAGTTGGCGGAAATCGAGGAGGGGCTAAGGGATGCGGCAGGCGGCCGCGTCGTCCCCCACGAAAAGGTTGAACGCTGGCTTAAGTCTTGGGGCAGCAAACGGAAGCTTCGCCCACCCGTATGCAAATAGTCTGGACTGAGACAGCCCTTCGGCACCTCGCGGCCATCCAGGCCTACATCGAGCAGGACAAACCCCAGGCGGCCAGGGATGTTGCGCAGGCCATTTGCAGGGCGGTTGCCTACCTCGCGGCGCATCCGCACCTCGGGCGCCCAGGGCGAAAACCCGGAACTCGAGAGCTGATTATCCCCGGTACGCCGTATCTCGTTCCGTACCAAGTGCAAGGCGACCGCCTGACGATCGTGGCCGTCTTGCATGGCGCGCAGCGGCGTCGCGAATCCCCAGATTGAATTGTCCCGGCTCTGGGCCGGTTTACCGGGGATCACTTCTCGAGGAAGCCTGGACAGTGACGTATGGCCACGCTTGACAACACCAGCAAAGAACTCCTTCGTGAGGAATTCAACCGTTGGGCGCAAGCGGGCCGCGGCGAAGAGATGGAGGAGAGCCACCTTCCCATCGTCGTCCCCATGCTCACGCTCATGGATTTGCAACCCGCCGATCGCGTGCTGGATGTAGGTTGCGGAAGCGGGTGGCTGGTCCGGCGGCTTGCCGCGCTCGTGCCCAACGGCTTGGCGGTTGGCATTGACGTGTCGGATGAGATGGTCCGGCGGGCGCAGCTCGCGAGCGCCAGCGTCCCCAACGCCCAGTTCCTGCACGGAACCTCCGAGGAGATCCCCGCTCCGCCGGACTCTTTCACCAAGGTTTTGTCTGTCGAATCCGCATACTACTGGCACGATCCGGCCCGTGGCTTGGGCGAAATCTCTCGCGTGCTTCGGCCCGGCGGCTCCGCGTGGATCTTGATCAACTACTACCGTGACAATCCCGACTGTCACCCATGGAAGCTCCACTTCCAGATTCCCACGCATCTACTCTCTGCCACAGAATGGCAGGGCCACTTCAGCGCCGCGGGTTTCCGCGAGGTTCACCAACGCCGCATTCCTGACCCCTCCCCCACTCCGGAGGTTTACACCGGCCGATGGTTCCGCGACGCCGCTCAAATGCAGCGCTTTAAGGCGGAAGGAGCCCTGCTGGTCACGGGTGTGAAGCCATAACCGGTTACAACCTCGGCTATACCTATTACAAAATTGGAAAGCCCAAGGACGCGGAGCTTTCTCTGCGGCGGGCCATTAGCATTAACGCAACGCATTCCGATGAGTACATTTACCTTGGCCTAAGCGTTTGGCATCAAGGTCGGGCCGACGAAGCGGTACAGTACGTACGGCGCGCGATTCAGATTCTCCCTTCCGCTCCCGGCTACCATTTTGTCTTAGGAATGATCCATCGCGACCAGAATAACATTCCTGCCGCAGAATCCGAATTCAACCTGGAACTCCAATATCATCCGGAAAGCCCCGCGGCGCGGCAGCAGTTGGATGCGTTGGCTTCAGGGGCAGCGACAAGGTCAAAGTAGAAACAACTCGGCAGCGCAATTTCATGCAGCGCGCCAGGTCGATCCGGCTTATATTGAAGCTTACGAGGCCGAAGCGCGCGCGATGCGGCCGGCGAAGCGCCGGAGGCGGCGCGCGTCCGCTCCCTGCTTGCGAAACATTGACCGGGGAAGGGTAAGCCCGGGCGAGGCAAATGTGGTATGGAGAGGCTGGCGGTGCTGAATCGTGGCGATGATTTGCTGAGGAATCACCCGGTGGTGGCGAAGTG
>JBEKAD010000626.1:0-4779 GCA_050018435.1 Terriglobia bacterium | reverse complement strand
GAAAGGGAGGTCAAGCCTTCGGTGCGCGCCGTGCTCGGTCACTGGCTATTCGGCTATATCCATCCCTATCCGGACGGCAACGGGCGGATGGCACGCTTTCTGATGAATGTGATGCTGGCTTCGGGCGGCTATCCCTGGACGGTCATTCGGGTCGAGGATCGTAATGCTTATTTGGGCGCGCTGGACCGCGCCAGCATCAACATGGATATAAGACCGTTCTCCACATTTGTGGCACAGCGGGTGAGGTGGTCTCTTGACCGACGCTAGGAGTCTGTCGGAGATAGATTTCGTTGTACGTAGAACCGACAACTTAGCGAGATTCAAGTGTCTGTAAGTTATTGATTCTTCGTTGAGGGACTGTTATTTCCGACACACTCGTCGAAAACCGACCGGTTCTGGAAGGTGGCTTTGGTCGCCAGGGAAAACCGCGCATCCACCGCGTCGCCCTCCAGGTTGCGTGCCGCTACTTCCAGCTTACCCGAACCTGCTTGAGCGGCGTAATCAACACCGGCCCAAGCAATCCGGACCGCGGCAGGGGGGAGAATCCGAACAGCCGACGGCCCTGCGGGGTGTCGTCGTCTAGGCCTCGGCCGTAAAGGGCCTGGAGGTTGTCTGGCAAGGGAGGCGCGCTGGTCCAGCTGGCGACGCGGTTGATCAAGGTGTTGGTGACCCGCACCGTCATCTCGTTCCTGCCGGCTTTAACGGCGGAGGTCACGTCCAAGGATTGTCCGCGCACCCAGATCACCCCCACCTGGCTCCCATTCATCTCCACATTCGCGACGTTGCCCACGTCGCCCGCACTCAGTTGGAGTAGAAGATCGGGGGCCACGTAAGAAGAGGGTAAGTCGAACGTGATGGTGTAGCGGCCGGTTCCGCTGAAATATTTTGTGGCGGGGTCATCCGTCCACGAGGTCAGCCGCGACAAGGTTCTTTCCCGGCGCGGGAATGCCGGGCCTTCGAGCGCCAATTGCCAGTTACCTGAAACTTCATAGGGTCCGGGAAGGGAATCAACGCCTACCGACTGAACGGAATGTGGGCCCGCACCCGCCGGCGCCACGTTGTGCACACCATTGCGCGCGGCCAAGGCGACAAAGCCTTGCGAGTCAACATGGACAACCTTAGCAAAATTGCTGGAAGAAACGTGCGGCCTTTCCTGCGGTGTGAACACCAGGATGGTTGACTCGAACGGCGCGAGGCGCAGCGGCAGGACGGTGCGGCCGTCCTGCTCATCGTATTCAAACAGGGGTTTGATCTCGCCGTTGTAAGGGTTCCATGCTTGTGGCGCCACGCCGGACACACGAAAGGTCACAGGCATGTCGATGGGCCGATCTTGCACGTTGGCGACAAAGTAGATGTCGGCTTCGGGTAGTTTCCGGTGCAGAAACACCAGGCCATTGTTCTCGCGCAGGCCCGCGCGGACAAAGTCGATGCCGACGTCCGGGGGAACATGGCGCCGCAGGGTGTTGACGAAAGGGTCGAACACGCTACTGCGCAGATCGAGCGGCTCGGTCCGGTCGAGGACCTTTTTGATAAGGTAGGTCTGGCCCCGGCCGTAGCGATGCTCGCCCGTGCCATCGAGCCCGGCGGGTTCACGGAACATGTCGGCAGCGATGGCGCGCACTTCCGCGTCATTTTGCCGGTAATCAGCGAGGCCGGTGGAGGCGCCCGGCGTCTGCTCCAGCGCGATCACCACGCCCCCATCACGGGCGAACTGCTGCACGCGCTTCATGCTGGCAAGAGGCAGGGCGTGAATGTTGGGCAAGATCAGGATTTTGTACGTGAGGTCGCGGACTCGAAGCGTGCCCTGCGAAAGGTCCGCATGATGCAACAACACATCGTCGTTGATAAGGTCAAAATCATATCCGTTGGAGAGGATGAGCTTTCCCAAATCTCCCCAGTCGAAATCGCGAGTCCAACGGCGCGCGTTGAGCACATCGAGCGTCCACTGATTGGCAAGGGGTGAATACACGGCGATGTCGGCCACCGGATGCCCGAACCGAAGCAGGGCGGAGCAGCGCGCCACGTAATCGCTCAGCAGGTGGTAATACGGCCACCAGGTGTTGACGGGGCTGACGGTGATCTCCGCATCGAAGCGCCGCGAGGGGACGAATTCGCGCTCCGGGGTGCCCGTGAAGCCGGAGTTGTAAAACTTGTTGGCCCCTGACCGCAGGAACATATCGCTCGTAATTTTCAATTCCTCCAACGTTGATCGGCCAGGCTGCCAGTGGAGATAGGTGTAGGCCTCGACGCTCATCACGTTGCGTCCATACAAATGCCCCCCGGAAGGGACATACGTGCGGGGGCCAATGCGCGTGTCGAACCACGGTACGGCGTCCTTCTCGCCCGCGGTAATCTCCATTTCCGGGATGTCGGTCATCCCTGCGCCCTCCAGGATGTCGGTCACGAATCCATAAGGTTGAATGCGTCCGCGCACCCCGTTCCGATGGCACCAGCCCAGAAAGGTTTCGAAGAATGCTTCCAGCCCCACCTGGTTTAGAAATTCGTTCACGTCATAGCGGATTTTGGGTGAGATGTCATCCACTTCCCACCACAGAGAGGGAAGGAGGGGCTCCAGATCGTAGCCTTTGCGCTTCTTGAATTCCGGCAAGAGTTCGGCGTTCCAATAGATGCCGTTGCGAAAGATGGGCACTTCGAAGCTGTCACCAAAGAACGACTCGAGGGTTTTTCCAAATTCCTCGCCCACAGCGGCGCGGTATTTGCTGCCGAGATAATTGCAGTAATACTCCATCGCTTTTTTGCTGAGATGATCAACCACGGGCTGCGGGCTGCAGTCCACCAGCCAGAAAGCCATTAATCGCCAGCGTCCCGGCGGAACATTCCAGGTGAGCCGGCGCCCCACGGCACGCGCGGTGAGGGGGAGGAGCGAGGAGCGGAGCAACCGGCCATCCACGATCCTGCCGGCCACGACGGCCAGCAACTGGTCTTGGGGTTCGATTTTCGGGCGCGACCGGGGTACATCGCGGGGATTCAGGGTGGCGTCCGTGGGCAAGTCGCCCTGGAAAATTCGGCCTCCCTCCATGTCCAGGGAACTCGCCAGCAAATTTTTGCAGCGGTCCTCTTTTGGAACCCAGTCCCCTCCCCAAATCCAACCCGGCCCGCCGAAGTTGATGGAAACTTCCATGTGGCGCTGTTTTGCCTCGCGGACGGCATGGGCGAGCAAGTCAAAATACTCAGGCGAGAGGTACGGATGGTTGCCGCGCTGGTAGACCGGTTGCATGGTGATTTGTTCCACGCCGCCGATCCCCTGCTCGTGCATCTGCTCCAGTTGCCAGGTGATGTCCTCCTTGGTGAGGGCGTTTCCCATCCACCACCAGCGCGTGTGGGGCCGGCAATCCATCGGGGGTTCCTGAAAGCTGCGGCGCATCTCGTCCAGCGTCCCTTGCGCTTGCGCAGACATGACCGCCACCAGTACGGCGAAGAGTAGTTGTCGGAGCATCCGAGCTTTGCCTCCTGCTTGTTCTAAACGCATTGCTGCGTGCGTGCCCACCGCGAGCGAGTATACACCCGAGGGGTGACTTGCCAGCGGCACACAGAGAGCAGGGAAAGGCCCTGAATGGGTAGTAGGGGCGGTTCGCGAACCCCCCCGACGAAAATTGGGGACCTCGCCCTGGGAACGCCCGGTTTTGGGTTGTGGGGGCGTCCCCCCCCCCCCCCATACTAAATTGTGGGGCTTTTTTGACCGGGGGGTTCGCCACCCGCCCCTACTCATCGCCGGCGGGCGGCCGTCAATTCATCTTGACGCGCTTGGCGCTGCTGGGGGCATTTAACTCAAAGGTAGAGCCAGGCAAAACCCGATTCACCTTGACGCCGGAGTAAAGCGCGAGGAGGTAATCGCCACCGCTTTGGAAGAATTTTTGCTGTGTGGGCAGCCAGGATTCTTCGCTAACCCAGATTTGGATCTTGGAAAACTGCGCGGCGACGTTCGCCTTGCGGGGCACGAACTCCAGCAGCACGGTGGTGTCGCCTTCCAAATCTTCTTCCTGAAGATATTTCACATTGTAGGTTTTCTTCAGGTCGTTGGTATCCGTCCCGAAGCCCAGAAGCAGGAATTGCTGCACCAGATCGCTTTTTTGTTCCAGGTTGTATTCCTGAATCTGGTTGATCTTGGGAAGATAGTATTCGCCTTTGTTCTTTTTGAGGAGCAGGATCTTGCGATCGGGCTTTTGGATGTCAATGCGAATTTCCGTCGTCTTCCCTTTGCGGAAGAAGAACTGGCCCGATTCCGTGGACTTGTCGTCAACCAGCACGGTGACCTTGGTGTACTCCAGGTTGGCGGAGACAGTTTTGAGGCGTTTGGACGCCTCATTCATCTGCGAGAGAATTTCCGTGAGATCGGTCGGGTGCTTGCCCTTGCGCGCAGTGGCAGGGGGGGCGAGCGCCAACGCTAAGGCGCCGGCCAGCAGCACTCGCATCCAGGTGTCGAGATAATTTCGCATAAGATCGCAAACCTGCTCCAGCCGATTCGGGCCATGAAACGAACTCCCGGCCAGGGCCGAGTTATTCCTCCACCATCACAGTATAGCCCAGAATGACCTGATGGCGGTCCCGCACAGCATCGATGGATTTCACAGTGAAGGCCTTTTGGAGGTGTTCCTTGAGGATGCTGGGGATGGCGTCCTCGGGTTTCTGATTGTGCGATTCCACCAATCGGGCATCCACCAAGTATTGTACGTCCTTATTGACGCGGCGCATCTCGACGATGCCCTGCTGATGGCGCAAGTCGGTCATTTGCAAAGTGGGGCGATCGTTGAACCAGGG
>JBEKAD010000625.1:0-3720 GCA_050018435.1 Terriglobia bacterium | reverse complement strand
GTGTAGACGACCGAGACCCCCAGGAAAAAGCCCTGATCGCCACGCCGAGCGGGGATGGCAAAATCCTGGGCTTCGATCCACTGAAGGACTTCGTCAACTTTCCCGGCGGTTGCAAGAAGTTCATCGTCCGCTATGACCGGCCAAGCGAGCTTTACTGGAGCCTGACCAATTGGGTGCCCAAGCGCCACGCGGGCTTCAACGTGGAGCGAACGCGCAACACGCTGGCGATGATCTCCTCAGCGGATCTCTATCACTGGACAATCCGCACCGTCGTGCTGCACCACTCCGACGTCAATTTCCACGCGTTCCAATACGTGGACTTCCAGTTTGATGGGAATGACATGATCGCCTTATCACGCACCGCCTACGACGATGGCTTGGGTGGAGCCCATTCCCAACACGACGCCAACTTCATTACTTTCCACCGCTTCAAGAACTTCCGTGACCTCACCCCCAGGGACGCACCGGACGGCCTTGCGGATGAAATCCTGCAAGGGAATAGCGGAGGTTAGCCGAGGCGAACAATTTCGGTGCGAGAGATCAGATGAGATTCGGAACAGACCATCCATGAACATCATCGAAACGCAGGCGTTGACGCGACGCTTTGGCGACCTTACCGCGGTGGACGGCATTGACCTATCGGTCCCGGCGGGCGAAGTATTTGGCCTGCTCGGACCAAATGGCGCCGGCAAGACGACCGCGATCAAAATGCTGACGACCTTGCTGCCGCCGACCTCGGGCCGCGCCTGGGTGGCGGGGTTTGACGTCGAGCGGCAGTCGGCGCGGGTGCGAGCCGCGATAGGCTACGTGCCGCAACTCGTTTCCGTGGATGGCGCGCTGACCGCCTACGAGAACCTGCTCATCTTCGCCAAGCTCTACGGCGTGCCCCGTTCCGAGCGGCGGGGGCGGATTGCCGCCTCGCTGGAATTCGTGGGCCTGGAAGAGGCTGCGCATCGGATGGTGCGTGGATACTCGGGCGGGATGATGCGGCGACTCGAGATCGCGCTGGCGATGTTGCATCGTCCGCGGGTACTATTCCTGGACGAGCCCACGGTAGGCCTGGATCCCGTGGCGCGGCAAGTGGTGTGGCAACGCGTGCAGTCGCTGGTGCAGGAATTCGGCATGACGATTTTTCTGACCACGCACTTCATGGAGGAGGCTGACCATCTCTGCGACCGGGTGGCCATTATGAATCTGGGGCGCGTGGTGGCGCTGGGGCAGCCCGAGGACCTGAAAGCGTCCATGGGCAGAGCGGACGCCACCCTCGACGAGGTTTTCGCCCACTACACCGGCCATCAACTGGATAACGGGGGCAATTTTCGTGAAATTTCAAGGACCCGACGCACCCTCGCCCGCCTGGGCTGAGGCCGCGGCATTAACGCCGGAGCCCAACCGCGTGGCAGCCTTCGCGCGGCAGTGCCTGGCGCTGGCCGAGATGGAGTTGCGCAAGCTGCGCCACGACCCCACGGAACTGGCCACGCGCGCCCTCCAGCCCACGCTGTGGCTGGCGGTTTTCGGCGAGGTGTTCACGCGTATCCGGGCCATCCCCACCACGGGGCAGATGCGCTATCTGGATTTCCTGGCGCCGGGCGTGCTGGCGCAAAGTGTCCTCTTCATCGGAATCTTTTACGGCATCGCGGTAATCTGGGAGCGGGATCTCGGAATTGTCCACAAACTCCTGGTCAGTCCGGCGCCGCGCGTGGCGTTGGTGCTCGGCAAAGCCTTGTCGGGAGGTGTGCGCGGCCTCTCGCAGGGAGTGGCGGTCTACCTTCTTTCGTGGTTCCTGGGCGTGGGAATCAACTGGAGACCCGCGGCGTTGGCGGGCGTTGCTGTGGCCATTCTCCTTGGTGCCGCCACCTTTTCAACCTTCTCGCTGATCATCGCTTGCATCGTCAGGACACGCGAGCGCTTTATGGGAATCGGCCAGGTGCTCACGATGCCGTTGTTTTTCGCCAGCAATGCCGTTTATCCGATTGCGATTATGCCCAACTGGCTCAAAGTGGCGGCGCACCTCAACCCCCTGACCTACGAAGTCGACGCGATGCGCGCCCTGATGGTACGCGGTGGCAGCAGCATTTTCGGCCTCGGCCTCGATTTCACCGTCCTGTTGGCGGCCACACTGGCCATGGCCGCCATTGCTTCCCGCCTTTATGCCAATCTGGTTCGGTAGCAGCCTACTTGCCGCTTTTCAACTCGTTCACTGCAGGGAGTTTTGAGGAGTTCCAACCGCCGCCCAGGGCTTCGATCAGAAGGACGCTGGCGCTCATGCGGCGAGTACGAATATTCAGGGCTTGCTCCTGGTCTTGCAGAAGGATGGCTTGCTCGGTGATTACGGTAAGGTAGTTGACCGTACCGGCTTTGTACTGGTAGGTGGAAATATCCAGGGAATTTTGGGCAGCTTCTACGGCCTCGTTTTCGGCTTGCGCTTCTTTCTCAAGCACGCGCAGCGCCGCCAGATTATCCTCGACTTGCTGGAAGGCCACGAGAACGGTCTGGCGATAATTGGCCACCGTGGCGTCATAGGCAGCCAGGGTCTGTTCCACCGCCGCACGGCGCCTGCCGGCATCAAAGAGGGTCTCCGCCAACTGCGGCCCCACGGACCAGAAACGGCTTGGCCAGGAGATCCACTTTAAGAATTGCGTGCTTTCCAGGCCAGCCGCGGCGCTGATGGTGAGGGTAGGGTAATAAGCTGCTTGGGCAATTCCGATCTGCTCGTTGGCCACGGCCATCTGCCGTTCGGTGGCGGCGATATCGGGCCGGCGCTCCAGCAGGGTGGAAGGAAGTCCCACCGGCACGGGTGGGGGTGTGATCGTGATGGGACGGTAAGAGATGGAAAGCTCCGCGGGGGGCTTGCCCGTCAGGACGGCAATGGCGTGCTCGTACTGTGCGCGCGCCACATCATAATCGATCAACTGGGCGCGCGCGGTGTTCAGTTGGGTCTGCGCCTGAGCAACGTCCGAGCCCGACGCCACACCACCGTTAAACCTGTCTTGCGTGAGTTTGAGGTAATCCTGATAGGACTTCACGGTGGTTTGGAGCAATTCTTTCTCGCCATCCGCGCCGCGCAACTCGAAGTAATCTTGCGCAAGTTCCGCCTGGTAAGACAGTCGTGCGTTCTCCAACTGGGCGGCACTGATTTGCGCGGTCTCCGCGCTAGCCTGAATACTGCGCCGGATACTTCCCCAAATATCGGCTTGGTACGACACATCCACCGGCAGGTCATAGGTGGTGAGGACGCCTGGATTAGCGCTAAGCGCCGATCGCGAGTTCACAATAGAAGGAGCAGCGGAAATCGTCGGGTACAGGTTCGAGCGCGCAATACGCACGGCGAGTTTAGCTTCGCGGAATTGCGCCTCCGCCGCCATGAGATTCTGGTTGGAGAGGCTCACCTGTTCTTCCAGGGCATTGAGTTCCGGGTCGTTATAGATTTCCCACCATTTGCCGCGGGCGAGGGCGTCGCTGGGCTGCGCCGGCGCCCACTCCGACGCCTGGGGAGAGCCCGCCGGCGGGAGCTCCTTGTAAGCCGGTGGCGCGGCGGCGGGCGGGCGTTTGTATTCCGGTCCTACCCGGCAAGAACTAGCGAAAAATAGCAGGCAGAGGGCAGAAGACAGTAGGCAGACAGAAAAGTCAAAAGGCAAAACGCAAAAGGCAAAAGGCAAAAGTGCGTGCGTCCTGGGTTTTGCCTTTTGACTTTTGACTTTTGACTTTTGACTTCGCACT
>JBEKAD010000624.1:0-3724 GCA_050018435.1 Terriglobia bacterium | reverse complement strand
CGGCCGGTGATCGGGATTATTTCGCGGTTTGCCTCGCAAAAGGGATTTGACTTGATCGCCACCATCGCCGAGCAATTGGCGACGCTCGATCTCTACGTCGTGGCGCTGGGCACAGGCGAGCCTGCGCACGAGGAGTTGTTCCGGACCATGGCCGCGAAATATCCGGAGAAATTCCTGGTGAAAATCGCTTACGACAACACTTTGGCCCATCAAATCGAAGCCGGCTCCGACATGTTCCTGATGCCCTCGCGTTACGAACCTTGCGGGCTCAATCAGATTTACAGCCTGAAGTACGGCGCCGTGCCCATCGTGCGGGCTACCGGCGGCCTGGACGACACCATCGAGCCTTTCGATGGGAGGTCTGGCACGGGTTTCAAATTCCAGGAGTATTCGCCTCAAGCCTTGCTGGCCACGATCCACGCTGCCCTGGAGGCTTACCAAACGCCCAAGATTTGGCAACACTTGAGGCAAAACGGCATGAAGAAGGATTTCTCGTGGGCCACTTCGGCCCGGGCGTACTCCCAAATCTATGAAACCCTATGGAAGGCCAAAGCTTGATCGGCGCGGAAAGCATTACGGTCCGAGGATTCCCCCGGTAGTGGGTTAATTCGATGTAGAGGCGGCTTTACGCCGCCATGTGGTCCGTCAGCTGACGGATACACTCGCCGCTAGAGCATCAAATTGACCCACTACTGATTCCCCCCCACCTTGGAGGATTTTTAGAATGGCAGGCGTTCATACATTGGAATTTAGCGATCAGAATTTTGAGCAAGACGTGTTGAATTCTCCCCAGCCGGTGCTGGTGGATTTCTGGGCGGCTTGGTGTGCGCCTTGCCGCATGATGGCACCCACCGTGGACGCCATTGCGGCGGAATATGCTGGTCGCGCCAAAGTCGGCAAGCTGAACGTGGATGAAAATCTCACGGTCGCCAGCCGGTACGCGATTCGCAGCATCCCCACGCTCCTGCTGTTCAAGGCTGGGCAGATTCAGGAGCAGGTGGTGGGGACCGCGTCCAAGGATGTGATCAACAGATTGCTTGATAAATACCTCTAGATTTTGGATTTTAGATTTTAGATTTTGGATTAACGCCAGGTTGGCTGGGGCGGAGCGAAGCTGAGCGGTTTGCGCCCTCTGAAAGCTTGCTATGGGGCAACGTTGAGCGCCGCCACGAATCCAATCCAAAATCCAAAATCGAAGATCGAAAATCTCAAATGCAGCAGCCCAGTATGTCAACCAATGTTGTGGTCGTAGGTGTTCAGTGGGGCGATGAGGGCAAGGGCAAAGTAGTGGACGCCCTGGCGGAACACTTCGATATCGTTGCCCGATACCAGGGCGGCGCCAACGCTGGTCACACGGTGTTGGTGGGGGCGAAAAAATATGTGCTCCAACTTCTTCCCACCGGCATCCTTCGCCCGGATAAGACCGCCGCGATCGGAAACGGCGTGGTGGTGGATCCGGAAGCGTTGCAGCAGGAAATTCGCAAGCTGGAAGAGGCCGGCACGAGCGTTGACCGCCGGCTGAAGGTCAGCGACCGCGCGCACTTGATTTTGCCTTATCATCGCGCGCACGAACTGGCCGCCGAAGAAGCTCGCGGCGTGGGGAAAATCGGGACCACCGCCAAGGGCATTGGACCGGCTTATGAAGACAAGGCCGGGCGGCGCGGCTTGCGCGCCTGTGATTTACGCGACCCGGCGAAGTTCCGCGAAAAGTGCCATGCCATTGTGGCGGAAAAAAACCGCATCGACGGCGCGCTTTTCGGAGCACTTCCCCTCGACGCCGAGGAACTGGCCGACCAGTATTTGCGGGTAGGCGAAGGCATTCTGCCGTACCTGGCGGATGTTTCCGTCTACCTCAATACAGAGATGGACCGCGGCAAGCGCGTGCTTTTTGAAGGCGCCCAGGGAACCTTGCTGGACCTCGACCACGGCACCTACCCGTTTGTGACTTCGTCGAGTTCGGCGGCGGGTGGAGCTTGTACGGGGACCGGCGTGGGGCCCACGCGCATTGGCTCGGTCATCGGTGTGTCAAAGGCTTACACCACGCGCGTCGGAAGCGGGCCCTTTCCCACCGAAGCGCTGGGGGAGGAAGGGGAAAAGATTCGCGAGCGCGGAGGCGAGTACGGCGCTGTTACCGGACGCCCGCGGCGCTGCGGATGGTTCGATGTTCCTGTCGCGCGCTATAGCGCTCGCATCAATCATCTGGACGCGATCATCATCACCAAGCTGGATATCCTTGATCCCCTGGCGGAAATTCCCGTGGGGGTCGAATATGAGTACAAGGGCAGACGGTTTAAGGATTTCCCCCCGGAAATTGAAAGCCTGGAGCAGATGAAGGTTCACTACCGCACCGTTCCCGGCTGGCAAAAGCACACCTACGGCGCCCGCGAACTGTCGCAACTGCCGGAGCGGGCGCAGGATTACCTCAGTTTTCTTGCCGACCAGGTGGGAGTGAAAGTCGCCATGGTTTCAACCGGCCCGGAGCGCGCACAGTGCGTATGGATCGACAAGTCCGTTGTTTGTCCTTAGCCAGTGGTCCCTTGTCCTTTGTCCATTGTCCGTTGTCCGTGGTCCGTGGTCCGTGGTCCGTTGTAGGTGCCAGTGTCAGGGGTCAGGTTCCAAGTGCCTATCATTACCAATAACTGACAACTGACGACGGACCACGGACAAAGGACAACGGACAAGTGACATTCGAAAAATGCTTTCCTTCGAGCAGGCGCTTAACCTCGTCAAAGAGAAGCTGGCCGCGGCGAACCTTAGGCCGGGGATGGAAGTTGTGCCTCTGGGCGCGGCGTGCGGTCGAGTCTTGGCAGAGGACGTTGTAGCGGACCGCGATTATCCGCCTTTTCACCGCTCCATCCGCGATGGATTTGCCGTGCGCGCGGAGGACGTCGGAGCGCCCCCCGTCGAGCTGCGTTCGCGCGGGGAAATTCGGGCGGGAGGGCACTTCACCGGCGCCTTAGGCCCCGGTGAGTGCGTCTCCATTATGACTGGCGCGCCGTTGCCCGCCGGCGCGGACGCGGTGGTCATGGTCGAATACACGGAATCGCAGGACGACAAGGTAAATGTCCATCGCGGGGTTCGAGCCGGGGAGAACGTTGTCCAGCAGGGAAGCGAAGCCCGCGTGGGGGCAGGCGTTTTGCCGCGGGGCCGGAGGCTGGGCGCGGGGGAGCTGGGGCTGCTCGCCACCGTGGGAAAGTCGCGTGTACCCGTTTTTGTTCGGCCGGTCGTGGCCATTCTTCCCACCGGTGATGAGGTGGTGCCGGTCGAGCAGCGGCCCGAGTGGTTCCAAATCCGCAACAGCAACGCCATCGCTCTCTCCGCCCAGGTGGCCGCGGCGGGCGGCATTCCTCACTGCCTGGAGATTGCCCCGGACCGACCGCAAGCTTTGCGCCGCATGATTCAGGAAGGGTTGAACGCGGACCTGCTGCTGCTCACCGGCGGGGTTTCGGTAGGGAAATACGATTTCGTGGCGCAAGCCCTTGCCGATTTGGGCGCCGAGTTTTATTTTCAGGGCGTGGCCCTGCGACCGGGAAAGCCACTGGTTTTCGGGCGCGTCGCCGGAAAGTTCTTTTTCGGTTTGCCGGGTAATCCCGTCTCGACTTTCCTTACGTTCGCGTTGTTTGCGCGACCGGCCCTGGCGGTCTTGGGAGGCGCCGATTTTGAGGCGCCGTTTTTTCTGCGGGCGCGCTTGGGTAAGCCTTTTCAGCAACGAAGCGGGTTGACC
>JBEKAD010000623.1:0-5404 GCA_050018435.1 Terriglobia bacterium | reverse complement strand
TTCTGAAATGAGCCTGACCGCCAGCGCAAAAACCGAACTTGGGAGGGGGCAGAATGCAAAACCCTTTGGTTGAGCGATCATTTTTGCTAGGCAGCTTGGTCTTATTGTTGAGCTGGTCGTCCCTTGCGGCAGCGACTACACCAGGGAGTCAGACAAGCAAAGCCTTCCGGATTGCCGACGGCGACGTTCCCCTAAATTTGGTCGAGACCTCCGACAGCACCCTGGTGAGCCTGAACTCGGGTTACGGGGACCAGTATCTGCTGGCTTACGATGAGGTCCGGAAGCAGGTGAGAAGCCGCCTGGAATTGAAAAGCCTATGGTACGGTCTGGATTACAGCGCCGCGCAAAACGCCTTCCTTGCCTCCTCAGGAAACGACTGGGTGTATGAGATCCCTTGGGTGGACAGCAAGTTTGGCGAGCCCCGGAAGATCGGCGTTCCAGGGTGCCAACTGACAGCGGGTATTGCCTGGCTCGGAACGGGGGAGGCCGTTGTGGCGTGCAACCTTAATCACCGCGCCATGAAGTTTGAGGTTTCAACCGGCAAGGTGCTGGCCAGCGCGGAAACCGGCGAGTACCCATACGCCGTCAGCGTGCTGCCCGGCCACCGAGTAGCCGTCTCAAATTGGGGCCAGTCATCGGTCACGATTTTCGATGCCTCTGACCTCAAGCTGGTCGCCACTATTCCCGTGGGCAGCCATCCGAACGCGATGCTGGTGCTCAAGCCAAGCCACCAGGTCTTGGTGGCCTGCTCGGATTCCGATTCTATTTCCGTGATCGACCTCCAGGGGTTACGGGAGGTGCGTCGCTTAAACCTCCACATCCCCGGTTCAAACCTCGGAGGAGCCCAACCCAACGCTTTGGCGCTCGATACCGGTCATGGAAGGTTGTACGTCGCTCTAGCAGCGATCAACGCGCTCGGCGTGTTCGCAATGGGAAGAGAGGACGAGGATGAAATGCAGTTCCAGGGGATTGTTCCCGTCGGATCATATCCCACGGCGCTCGCTTATTCAGTTCGCACGCACACCCTCTATATCGCGGACGGGCGAGACCGCGTGACGGGTCCCAATAGCCCTTTGGGGCGGCAAACGCAGGGGGGCCCATGTGCCCGGGACCAGCGCAAAGAAGAGTTCGTGGAGACTTTTTCGGGCCGGGAAACGCGCGGTTCCTCAAGTCCCACAGACTCAGCGTCGGTGTCCACCTACATTGCGTGCCTCATCGGCGGAAGTATCGAGGCACTTCCGGATGCGAGTGCCGAGAGCCTCAAAACACACATGAAGACGCTTGCCCAGCAGGTGTACGGGGCCAAACCCGGCAGGCTTTCGCGCGAATCCGAACGGCGGATTGAATACTTTTCTGCACAGAAAGACCCGAGCAAACCTATCCGCCATGTCATTTATGTGATCAAGGAGAACCGCACCTACGATCAGATCCTCGGCGACTTGAAGCAAGGCAACGGCGACGCGAACATTGCGCTCTTTGGTGAGCCCGTAACTCCGAATCAACATGCCCTTGCTCGACACTATATTCTCTTCGATAACTTCTATGTGGATGGTGACGTCAGTGCCGATGGTCACCTCTGGTCGACCGCCGCCGAGTCGACAGATTACATCAACAAGTTGTGGCCCTCAGCCTATGCCCATAAGTTGCCTACAAATGCCGTCTTCGGTCCCGGTTTCTACGGCGACGAGGCGCATGACCGCCCGGGGGGGGCGCCGGACTCAGGGTGCATTTGGGATGCCGCGCAAAAAGCCGGAATTAGTTACCGGGACTATGGTGAACGTTGCGATAACGACAGGCACCATCCAGGCCAGAGCATCTGTTTCTGGCGCGGACTCCAGGGGCATTATGACAAGCTTTACATTCCCGCGGGACGAGGGTTCGGCAGGATCTCAGACCAGGTGAGAATCGATGAGTTTGAGCGCGAATTTAGGCAGTTCGAACAGAATGATGACTTGCCCCAACTCGTGATCATGCACGTGCCTAACGATCATACCGTGGGTACGCGGCCGGGAGATCTCACCCCTCGTGCCATGATCGCCGACAACGATCTCGCGGTGGGACACTTGGTGGACTTGGTTTCCCACAGTCGCTTTTGGGCGACCACCGCAATCTTCATTTTGGAGGATGACGCGCAAAGCGGGCCCGACCACGTCGATGCCCATCGATCTCCTCTATATCTTGTCTCACCTTTCACGCAGCTCCACAAAGTCGAACATGCTCATTTCTCTACGGTTTCTGTCCTAAAGACGATGGAACAAATCCTTGGCCTTCCCAGCCTCACGTATTTTGATGATCGGGCGCCCAGCCTGCTGGTGGATTTCGAAAAACAACCCTCCCTCGAACCGTACACCGTCGTGAAACCTGCCATTCCGCTCGACGAGAAGAATCTGCCCAATGCTCCTGGCGCGAAAGAATCTGCCCGGTGGGATTTCACCCGGCCGGATGCAGCTCCTGAGATGGAATTGAATCGCGTCATTTGGAAATCAGTCAAGGGACGAAATTCGGAGCCGCCGGCCTCTGTCTTCAATGTGCAGGCGCGAATGAATCGCCAGCCTGGCTCCTGAACACACCAAGTGGCCCACGGTCAAGAACGCAGGATCAACGATCCCGGTAGGGCCGGGAACTGGCGCGGCGGCCAGCGCAGACTTCCGCAGCCCCGTTTCCAGCTCCCGCCACATCACACGTAGCGTGCGGGTTTCCCGCACTACGCGCACCTGCACACTTCACGACAAGCAGGTAGTGCGGAGTTGTCCTTTGACTCCGCGGCTCTTGGCTTTCCCCATAAAGGGCCGCAGACTTAATCTACAAGCCGGCGCTTCAGCAAAAGCCGGCGCAGCCCGCTTTGCATGCCCGCACACGCCGTAGTGGCGCCCGGCGCCTGCCCCGCCTTGGCGGGGACCGTCCAAGCGGGGTGAGAAATCCGGCTAGAAATTATTGGCCGCCTTCACGGACCCCGGTTTCACGTCGGAATCAAGTTGGTAAGGTGTCTTGACGCCGTGCAATTCGTTCCCGACCAGATAAATATTCCGGCTCTTGGCGCCTTTCACTTTGAGGAATAGTTGAGTTCCGGGCCGAGGCTGGGAGTTCAGAATCACGGCCTCGTCTACTTGGTCGAGAACTACCGCCGGGATGGGGGTTTGCAGCCTGGCCGGCCCTCCCGTGAAGCCTTGCAGTTTCAATCCCTCGACATCCTCGAAGTAGAGAGCGCTTTGCCAATTGACCCACTCGGGTTTCTGCCACGTCACCTCAACGTCTTGCACGTTCAGGTTCCTGGCGTAGCGAAATTGCAGGGCATTCACCGCCTTGTCATAAGGAGACGAGGGGTTCGTGGAGATAAACAAACGGAGGTTTTCCAGGCTGACGTTTTCCAGCCAGCTCGAAGGGTGGCCGGTGATGAGGCACGATCCTTGGCCGTGGGCGATGACGTTGCGAATCATGACGTTGCGGATCGAGCCGGCGTGGGGCTCACCCGGCTGGTCCGGCCGGCCCTGGCTTTCGCTGCGCCGTTCGATCATAAAGTGGAGGGGGTCGCCGTCGCCCCACCAGAACCAGTCGTAACGCCGGGTGCCGATGACCAGGTTGGACAAGACCACGTTATCCACATACCCTCCGTCCGACACCATGAAGGCATCGCAGAATTTGATGGCGGCCGAGGCGGAGGTGAGGCGGCAGTTGGTGACGGTGATGTTCTCGCAGGGAAGCGCTGGGCCGTGCCAGTTCATCGAGTAGAAAACAATGCTGTCGTCCCCGGTCTCGATCGTGCAGTTGGCAATGCGCACGTCCTGGCAGCCGTCCGGGTCGATGCCGTCGGCCCACACACCGTATTTCAGGCTGGTGAATATGTAGAGGCCCTCGATATTCAACCGCTCGCAATTAATCGGATTGATGGTCCAACTGGGCGAATGAAGAATCGAGAGGCCGGCGATCCTCACGTCCTTGCAACGGATGATTTGGATCATGTGGGGGTATTCCGGATGGGTCGGCCAGCCCTTGGGGTACGAGCGCATCAAAGGCTCGCCTTGCGCTTTGGCCCTCTCCTCGGCCAGCGCCAGATTGTAGGTGATGTGACCGAAGTAGGGGGCCTTCTTCCAGTCAATCTCGACGCCCGGCGGCAGCGCTCTCCGCTCAATTTCCTGGACGACATTGAATAAAGGGCTTGCCGGCAGAACTCCATAAGGGGAATTGAACTCCTCCTTCTGGACCTCCTCCCAGATGTATTGGGCTTGGCCGTCGATGGTGCCCCGGCCTTCGATGGTGAGGTTTTCGAGATCCTCGCCATAAATCAGTGCGGGCTTATCAAAAACCGCGGGGTCTTCGGACGCGAACAGGGTGGCGCCCGCTTCAATGTACAACCTGACGTGGCTGCGCAGGTGGAGGGTGCCCGAAGTGTAATCCCCCGGGGGGAGATAAACCCGGCCCCCGCCCGCCTTCGCGCAGGCGTCGATGGCGCTCTGAATGGCCTTTCGGGCGTCGTCGGATTTCTTCCCGGTCGCGCCGTAGTTCCTCACGTTGAAACTCGGAACGGTTTCTTCCGCGCGCACAAGAATGGGAACGATCAAAACGAGCACCGCCAGGGTTGCCCAACCTACTGGTTTTTCTGATGGCCATCGCATGTCGATTCCTCCCGGGTGGAGCAGCTTATCCGGTCGCGGTGGGGAGACCCGTTGCCTGGTACCCCCTGCACCGATCCGTGCGGGCGCTGATGAGCGCCTATGGCTCTTATCGCAGATACTGAGCGGCGAAGCAAGACTCGGCATGTGGGTCGAGCACGCGCGGTTTCCAGAACCTCCGCGGTCGGGACAGGCCGCCCGCCATTAAGATCGGCGGACTCTCAGCCGCGGCGACACCGTGGCTTGTATCTTGTTTTTCCCATTCTTTCCGAGGGGATTGAATCATGTGTACGGGGAGAGGAATGCCGCTACTCGCTTTGAATTACAATCAGGGAGCATTTATCTGCAATCTTCAAGGTCGTGGGAATCAAGCTTGTGCTGCTCGGCATTTCATATATCATTTGCCGCCGCTATCATGTGCCGTCGCCGACCCGGTTCTCGGCGTAGCGATGAGGAGGAGAGATGGGTGCGAAACAAGCCCGACCCTATTTCTTGGTCTTGTGTTTAATGGGGGTGTCGTCGTGGCTGCCGGCACAGACGCCGCCCAAGGTTACAGGGGAGAATCCACCTTCAGAAACGCTTCACATCAGCCTGAATGGCCCATGGAAGCTCTTCTATTTTCCGCAGGGCAAGTTTCAGATTACCAATCCCGAGCAATTGAAGACCCAGGGATTGACGCCGATTGAAGCCTCGGTGCCCGGTGAGACGGCGCTGGATTTGTCGCGCCAGGGAGTGTTGCCCGCCGACCTGTTCTTTGGCGAGAACATCAAGAAGCTGAAACCCTACGAACTGTA
>JBEKAD010000622.1:0-3745 GCA_050018435.1 Terriglobia bacterium | reverse complement strand
AAGGTCATGGCCGCGTGGAAGTCCGCTCCATCTGGACCAGCACGGAGCTGCGCGGTTATCTGGACTTCCCCTATGCCGCGCAAGTCTTCACCCTCCGGCGCGAGGTCACCGAGATGGTTTCGCAGAAATGCCGAACCGAAACCGTGCAGGGCCTCAGCAGCCTGCCTGCCGAACGCGCCACACCGGCGCGCTTACTCGCCTTGAGCCGCGGCCAGTGGACGATTGAGAATCGCCTCCATTGGGTCCGGGATGTGACCTTTGATGAGGATCGCTCCCGCGTCCGTAAAGGCGCCGGTGCGCAAGTGATGGCCTCGATCCGCAACTTGGCCATCTCGCTCCTTCGCATCGCCGGTGCCCGCTACATCGCCCCGGCGCTCCGCCGCTGCGCTCGCTCCGATCCACAAGCACTACGTCTCATCGGCCTGCGACTTTGACGGAACCCTGTGTCGTATCGAGGCGGCTTGACACGAGGTTCGCGGAGGGATATCTTGGGGGCCGATTGGCTGCCGGGTGGAAGTATCTCTCTCGTGCGCCGCGAACTGAAGAGCGGTAATGGGTCGCCTTGAACGTAGGGTGTTAGAGGCTCTGGGCGTTGTCAACTGGGTCGAGATTGATGCCGCGGAGCTTTATTCAGAGCTGCAACGCAAGCGCCTCCTCGAGGAAGCGGATCAAGGGCAGTTCCCTGAAGTTCCAGTGCCTTTCCCGCCTTCTCAGCTCGCCGAACAGATTTCCAGCAGAGCGGATCGTCAGCAGCTCACCGTGACGGAGGTTCTCTCTTGTGCCATCGAAGAGGAGCGGAGGGCGCAGGAGCTTAACTTGCAGGTGGCGGGAAACCCTTAACGACGTGGCGCTGACCCAGGGCCAGAACCTCTGCGAAGCGGCGGATGAGGTGAAGGCGATTGCAGTATTGCAAGGGCGTTGAATCAAAGTGGTGCGTATTCTTTCCCTCCGATGGCCTTCTCCGCCTGGCTAGAAAGGACAACTGCACATGGGAACATCCAATCATCCCCCCGAAACCCCCTTGGGGAACAATGCGTCATTGCCACGGCCTCAAAAAGGATACAGGATCTGGGCGGCAATAGCGGCCTTGCTTGTGTTGCTCGTAGCCGTGGCGGGCGTTGTGTTGTACTTCGCCAAGCGCGGCCTCCCAGCAAAGGGTGTAGCGAAGGCGGCTGCCGGAGCCCAGACCGAGGTCGCGGCGTCCATCGCTACCCTTTCTCCCGATGAAAAACAACAAGCCTACAAAGTCGAAGTTCAGGCCTTGCAGGATCGCTTGGCTCGCTTGCACTCCTACCTGGATGGATTTCCAAAGGCTTTGACCAATGTCGACGCTCTGGCGCAGACCCTTGCCACCCCGCAGGCGGCATTTGAGTATGTCCGCGACCATGTGGCATTTGAGCCTTATCCGGGGGTGATGAAAGGGGCCCGGGCAACCCTTCTCACGCATGGCGGAAACTCCCTCGACCGCGCGTTGCTGCTGGCCGCGATCCTCAAACAAAATGGAGTAGCGGTCAAGATCTCGCACGGGAAGTTGACACCCGACCAGGCGCAAAAACTCATTCAGCAGATTGCTGCCCAGCCGGACTCGGTCGAGCAAACCCTGCGGTCCCTGCCCGCCCACGCGCCTCCCACAAATCTGACGGACCACCAAAAACAGATTGGAAAGCGTCTGGTGGCGCGAGGGCAGGATGCCGGGAAAGCATTGAACGACGCCTTGGAGAAAACCCTCCCCCTCCTGCAATCAGGACTTCCCGGAGTACCTAACGGCGCAGCTACCGCCAGCCGCCAGTTGGAGATTCTTCAGGACCACTACTGGGTTACGGCCATGGTAGAGAACCAACCTACGGATCTCGATCCCAGCGCAAAAGACGCAACCGTCAACGCCAGGCTCACCGATGCCGTCGAGACATTCGATCCGGACGACCTCGCGGACCCGCTTTTCCAGCACATGCGGTTTCGTCTCGTGGGGGAGTTCCTCGAGAAAGGGCAGCTTCAAAGCACTGAACTACTCGCGAAGGAGATGAAGACTACCGATCTTTTCGGGAAGGACATTCGCCTTGAGGTGGCCCCCTCGACCTTCCAGAAGGATGAAACCCGATTTCAGGCCATGGTGATGGTAGGGGACAACCAAACCCCCAGCCAGCCGTTTGGATTGAGTGGACAGGTGAGCGGTGGAGAGGGGTCTACCACCGAAGGAACCGGTGGCCCCGATACTGGGACGGCGGCGGCGGCAGGCGGCATGCTGGGTGGCCTCGGGGGAGACGAGGGGGCCACCCCTACTCCCCCACCCCAACCCAAAGCGCCGCCCAAGGCAACTGCCGGTGGCCCCGTCCTGGCGCGCTTGTATTGGGAAGTGACCAGCGCCGGCCCGCATCTGGCCGATGCCCACTATCAGCGAGTCATCCTTGACCGATTGGCGGCGTCGGGCCCGAACCCGCAGATTCAGCCCGGTTTAACCGACGACGCGGTGCGCCGCCTCCTCATTCAGGTCTGGGATGGCGCCATCGCCGTGGGAAGCAGCACGCCGCTTTATGGTCTGAGCACGCAGCTTGCAACCATGGAAGCCCAGGAATCCATGGATGAAAAGGCTCGCGCACGAGCCTACCTTGGCCAAAGCTTCAGGGTGGAGGATTTACCCGGTCCCGCACTCCCGCCGGAGCTGATTAACTATTTCTTTTCCAGCGATGTGGCGCGCTTCCTCCTCGCCAAGCGGCACGGTCTCAAGGCGAAATCCTATTACGAGCGTCCGCGCCTGGCCTTGTTTCGCCATGGATTCGTTGTGGGAGACTGGAGCCGGCCGCAGGGCGCACTACGGTTCGCCGACGGCATCGACCTGCTCAACTCGCCCTTCCAGTTCGTGGGCGACAGTAAGGATGCCCAGCGCCTCGCGATGGAAAGCGGCATCGTGGACACGGCTCTGGAGCGCTTGACCGTGCACCCTGACCGCAGTTTCAACGCCCTCCCATTGTTTGCCGCCGCATCGGCGCAGGGAGTTTCAATCCGTACCCTGACGGCTGGGCAGAAATCGGGGCTGGATGATGTGGACGTCCCCGCTCCCATTCGTAATGTTCTGGCGGGGGAACTGGTGCAGGGGCAGACAATAATCCTTCCCGCGCGGTTGGTGAAGCTCGGCAATACCCAGACCTTCGGCTGGTGGAGCCTTGATCCTGACACGGGCCTGGCGCTCGGGAAGATGGAGATGGGTGGCGCCCAGGCTATGGAGGAAAACATTCAACTCCGTAAGGCGACCGGCAAACTGTCGTACATCCTCGGGAAATTCTATGGCGGCCTTCTGACCTGCTACATGACAGCCGAGGCTGAAAGCCTCGGGGGGGCCGAAGAGGGCTCCGAGGAGCTGGCCGAATGCGTGGTTGCGGACAGTTGCGACCTTGTCGCCGAACTCACAGCTATGGCAGCCACCACGGCGGTTTTTGCCTGGGCGAGCGAGGGGGAGGTCGAGGAAGAGATCAAGATGGCGGACGATTTGATCGCCGAATGGGTCACAGAAGAAAGCGTTGACTACCCTACGGGAAAATTGCTTGGAGCGGTTTGCGAGGCGGTGGCGGCAGGGGGCGAGGGAGGGGGCGAGGGAGGGGGAGGAGAATAGCCTCCACGAGCAAGTGAGCTTCGAAAATGAAACGCACCCCTTACGTGGTTCCCGACGTCAAACAGGTGGCCCAGCAAACTACCGTGCACATTGCCCAGAAGAACGACCAGTTCGTGTTGGAGCATTGAAGGCGCGGGC
>JBEKAD010000621.1:0-3746 GCA_050018435.1 Terriglobia bacterium | reverse complement strand
CAGTGGCGACTCCTTGGGCTCCAGTCCCGCCTTCCGGACAATGTCCTCAAACTGCTGCGGGCTCGCTTTGAGCTGCGATTCCAAGCTGCTGGCCAACTTTGCCTGGGCGTCGGCAACCCGCCCCTTTTCCATATCGTCGCGAAGAGAATTCTTGACCTCTTCAAGGGACTGCAAGTGCGCGGTTTGCTTGTCTTCGACTTTGAGAATATGGATACCGTACATGGTTTTGACCAGGCCGCTCACTTCGCCAGGCTTCAAAGAAAAGGCCGTGGAGTCGAACGCCGGCACAGTCTGCCCGTGAACAAGCCAACCGAGTTCGCCGCCCGCCTGGGCCGTGGTGTCTTCGGAATATTTCCTGGCGAGGTCACCGAAGTTGGCGCCTGCCCGGATCTGGTTCAGCACATCGGCCGCCGTCTTCTCAATGGTCGCCACTTCCGCCGGCGTCTTGCCGGTGGTCTTAAAGAGGATGTGGGCAACCTTGACGCGGTCCGGCACACGGAAATCGGAGAGGTGATGGGTATAGGCCTCGCTTAATTCCGCCTCCCCCACCTTCACCTGGGCGCGCACCTGGTCGGGATCGATCACCACATAGCGCACCTGGCGTTGCTCGGGAAGCTTGTAGTGGGCAGGGTCTTTCTTGAAGAACGCTTCCAGGCCTTCCGGCGTTACCTTGACATCCTTGAGGAACTGGCTGGGATCAAAGAGCACATAGTCGATCTTGCTTTTGGTGTTGCGATGGCGGAACTCCGCCAGGACCTCGACGGGCGTTACCTGCACTCCGTCCGTGACGATGCTGCGGATTTTCTCCTCCAGCAGGCTGTCGCGCAACATGCTTTCAAACTGGGCAAGCGTCTTGCCGGTGTTTTCTGCCACCAAGTCCGCGGCGCGGTCAGGGCCCACGAAATTTCCATTCGGGTACAACCAAGGAATGCTCTGGAAGGCCTTCAGCACTTCTCGATCGGAAACCTCCACACCCATTATCTCTGCCTGCTGTATCAAGATCTGTTCGGTCACCATCTGGTCAAGAACGCTCGGTGCGACGATCGGCACCATGCGGCTGTCGAAGCCTATGGGTGAGTTCTTAAACCGGTCGCGGATGGTTTGATCCAGCTCCGCGCTGGTAATGTTGTTCCCGCCGACCGAGGCCAGCGCGTTGCCTTCGGGGCGACTCGTGTCACTGCTCGGGAGGGGCGCCATCACCACCACCATGCTCAGGGAAACGATGCCCAGGAAGAAGATGAGCAGGTATCTCTTTACTGCCTCTTTGTTTTTCCGAAAGAAGAGAAACATGATTGCTCCTGCAATTTGGCCAATACCTTTTTATTGTAGAAGAGATGTGCCAATCGCGGCAAGGCTAGGGTTTGCTTGTCTCCTTGTAGCGCCGGCTTCCAGCCGCCATAGAGCCGCCAGGAGGGCGGCGCTTCGTCCAAATTAGGACAGCACCCCAGGGTCGCACTCCCCGGCGCTTCGCGCGAGCGTCACGCGAGGAGCCGCCGCCATACAACGGGTCGCCTACAACTCCAGCATCCAAGGAAACTCCTGCGCCACAAAGCTGAAAGGGTCAGTTCGCAGTCCCTCGAACTCGCTCTCGGAATAGATCAGCGTGTCGGTGGGGATGGAAGGCGTGGAAATCTGGTAGGCAACGCGGCTGAAGATAAAGTCAGGAAATTCTTTGCGCACCACCACCATCAGGTCCGCATCGCTGTCCGCCGTCCAATTTCCCTTGATCAATGAACCGAACAGGTAGACCTTCACAATCTCCGGGCGCGCCTGTTTGGCTTCGGCCACCGCGCTGCGCAGGTCACTAAGGACCTGGTCGTAGTTAATGAATCTTACTTCGGCAGAATTCCAGGATTCGTCGCGCATGATCGAGCAACTCTTGACTGTCTTTCTCACTGAAATAATCTGACGGACGCCCGGAAGCGAACCCATTGGGATAACGGGATGTGACGTAAACCTTATCCAGCGCCTGGGCGCCTGCCAAAACCTCTGGGGTAACCCCCACCGATTGCGGAAGCTGTCGCAGAATCTCGGTGATGGAGTGGCCCCGCACTGCCCCGTGCAGCGACTGCACCAGAGCCTTCGCAGCTTTCTCAGCGCTCTGTTGGGCGGTGAACGCGGTCCACTCATGATACCCTGTCAAGGCAGCGCTTTTCGCAAACTCCAGGTCTCGTTCTGCTTGTTCGATCCAATCTCGTGATCGGTCCATCTGCCAATTCCCGCTTGACTCTGACACGTAATAAGGAGTCACACTTACGTTTTGCCGGAGGGCGACAGGCGCTCTAGCGTCTTGATAAGAGCGGGCATAGCGCGGACCTGTCTGATAGGTCCACGGCTTTCAGCTTCCCATTCTCACGCGCCAAATCCTCACTTGCCGCCCAGGGCCTGGTCGATGGCTTGAAAGAAAGCCTCGTCGGGCAGCCCGACGATCATCCGCCCATTGAGGAACAAGGTGGGGGTTCGATCCACGTTGACGCGCTTGCCTTCCGCCAGATCGCGTTGCACCCGGGGGTAAGCCGATTCGGCGTCGAGGCAACCGGCCAGTTTCACGCGCTCCAATCCCGCCTGTTCTCCGTAGCTCAGCAAGGTTTCCCGGACGTTGGTAATGTTGATGAGTGCCTGGTTGCGGAAGATGGCGGACCGCAAGGGCACGTAGGAGGCAGGATTGATTTCATAAGCGCACTGGCAAGCGATCGCCGCGGTCAACGACCACTCATGCATGGGCAGGGGAAACTCCTTGAAAACCACGCGCACCTTGTTGCCGTAACGCGGCACCACCTGCGTCTCCAGGAACTCGTGCACGCGCGCACACGTCGGGCACTCCAGGTCGGCGAACTCGACAATGGTCACGGGGGCGTCGGCCGGTCCCTGCGCGGGTACGTCGTGGAGCGAAATGGTGCGCAGCGCTTGCTCCCGGGGATCGACGGCCAAACTATACAGCTCGCTCAAGATCAGGTGTTTGCCATCCCGGGTGAGCAGCACGACTTTTTCCTGCTTGGCCCCGGCGTTATCCATGGAAAGGGTCCCTTCCTCAAAGTCCGGGGAAGGCGAGCGCTTGAACCCTCCCACCGAAAGCTTGAGATTGGCAGGGGTCTTGAACGCTTCCTGAATGCGCCGTGCCATCTCCGCATTGGAATTTTGGTGGAGGTCCATAATGGGGCCCACGACCACGATCAGGTAACGCGAGTCCTTGGAAACCAGCACCTGTTGCGAGTGCGGGGTCTTGCCGTCGTCCGCCGTCACCGTGGACTCATGGAAGCTGGGGGCCACCGTCGAAGCATGCAGCGGGCCGAGGGAAAGCTTTACGGTATCGGGCACGCCAAAGCGTGCCCGGATGTACGTCAGGATTTTGTCGCGCATGGCGTCACTGAGCGCCGAGCCTTGGGTGCCACTGACCGCCGAGCCTTGCGCGGCCGGCGCCGCCCGCATCACCACCCAGGGGACTCCTCCGCCCAGCACCAGAATGAGAATTGTCGCTAGCAAGCAAACCTTATAGTGTTTTTCGTTCAACTGACCTCTACCCTCCCTCAGAAATGGCTTCGCGCATAACCCTCAAATGATTCTAGTGAATTCACCTCGCACAAAGCAAACGTGAATTTTGCGGGAGCGGGGAGCGAGGAAAAGGACTGAATCGGTGTCACCGCAGAGACGCGGAGGCGCAGAGGTGTAGCGCGGGCCAGGTGTGTAGGGGCGCGGTTCGTATTATTAGGGGCAGGGAAAACCCTGGGCCAGCAGAACAGGTCCGC
>JBEKAD010000620.1:0-3758 GCA_050018435.1 Terriglobia bacterium | reverse complement strand
CAATGGAAGACCCCAAACCCATAAGGAGCATTCACGGCATCGCTCAAGATTCTGAAGGTAAACCTCTCGACGGCGTGCTGGTGGAAGTGTACGACCACCCTGAGATCGCCCTTGCGAGTCATGGCATGCCGTGGAGTGGCCAAATGCGTCTTGCTGGCTGCAAAACCGACGAAACGGGGCTATTCTCGTTTAGGATGCGATCTGGTGATTATGAGATCAGGTTCAGTAAGTCTATCGAATGGAATGTTACATCTTATCGGATAAAAGTGAGAAGAACCCACCTATGGTCGCAGAGGCGCCTCCGCATCTGGCTCCATTTGGCGCTTTGAGGGACGTGAAACAGCGATCTGTAAGCTACCGGGGGGTTGTCCAAAACCGGCCGGTATGACAAATTAGGATACTATGTTCAAAACCATTGAATGGACCGACCAAGGCGTGCGCATGATCGGCCAGACACGCTTGCCGGGGGAAGAGATTTATCGCACCTACACGGACTATCGCGAGGTGGCGGAAGCGATTCGCTCCATGGTGATTCGCGGCGCGCCGGCAATTGGCGTGGCCGCAGCGATGGGCATTGCCCTGGGCATCAAAAATTCGGGGGCGAAGAACACCTCGGAGTTGCGGGCGGATTTCGATGTCATTGCGGAGACTCTTGCCAAGACCCGGCCCACCGCCGTCAATCTGTTTTGGGCCATCAAGCGCATGCGCGCGGTCTTTAACAATTCCCTGTCCTGCCACCACACGGATGCCCAGGTGCTCGCCATGATGCGCGTGGGCCTGGAGGAAGAGGCTAAGCGCATCCTGGCGGAAGACATCGCCATCAACGCAGCGATGGGCCGTCACGGCGCGGACCTGATGCCGGACGAGGGAACCGTCCTCACGCACTGTAACGCCGGGGCGCTGGCGACGGGCGGCTATGGCACGGCGCTCGGCGTGATTCGCGCTGCGATCGCGACGGGAAAGAAAATCAAGGTTTTTGCCGATGAGACGCGGCCCTTCCTGCAAGGCGCCCGCCTGACCGCCTGGGAACTGGCCAAGGACCATATTCCGGTGACCATCATCACCGACAACATGGCGGGGTACTTCATGAAGCAGGGAGAGATTCGCGCCGTGATTGTGGGGGCGGACCGCATTGCCTCGAACGGCGACACGGCCAACAAGATTGGAACTTATTCCGTCGCCGTGCTGGCGCATGAGAACGGCATTCCCTTTTACGTGGCCGCGCCGCTTTCCACCGTCGACATGAGCCTTGCTTCCGGTGAATTGATTCCCATCGAGGAGCGCTCCTCCGCCGAAGTCACCCATCTTGCCGGCGTGGCCATCGCGCCCGCTGGGGTTCCTGCGCGGCATCCGGCGTTCGACGTTACGCCGCAGCGCTACATTACCGCCATCATTACCGAGCGCGGAGTGGCGCGCGCGCCCTTCACCGACAGCCTACGCGCGTTGTTCGCTTAGTTTCCCCGGGCGCTGAGGGTTTTCCTGCCTGACCCCAATACTGTTCACTTAAGTTGGCTGGTCCCAACTCGACCCCCTTACCCCCGGCCCCTCTCCCCCAAAGGGGCGAGGGGAGAGGTAATTTGAATCTACTTCCCTCGCCCCTTTGGGGGAGAGGGTGGTCCGCAACCGGCGCTTTCATCAGCCGGGGCGGGCCGGGTGAGGGGGTCTAAACCGTACCGCCTTATGCAAACTTGACCCAGTGCGTTCGAAGAGGTGAAAAAATGCGACGCTACGGATTAGCACGGATTCGCGCGGATCAAAAAAAGGAATTTATCTGCGTTGATCCGTAGCTTGATCCGATTTTTTCACAGCTTCATTCAGGTTGGTGCTAACCCCCTCACCCACCGCCCTGCGGTCCCCCCTCTCCCCCAAGGGGGCGAGGGAACACAAATCTCGGTTATGGTGCTGTATTCATGAGCCAGGCCTCGGAGCCGCTGGTTACCGCCCGCCCAATTGGGCGCAGTTTGGACAGCCGTGTTCACGGGCCGCCTCTACACACGAGATGCCTGCGGAAGACCTCGTTTCCAACCACAACGTAAAGGTATTGGTGGTCCGGGCCGCCGAAGGCGACTCCGGAGATTGGACCCATTTCAGTCGTGGTCAGTTCTGGCCGATTGAAGATCGCAACCACCCTTCCCTGTGCATCGCAAACCTGAATCCCCATGAGCGTTGCCACGTAAAGAAGCCCTTTGCTATCCACCGCCATGCCGGACGCGCCACTTTCCGAAGATTCGTCGGGCGTTTCCATGCGGAAAAAAGGCTCTCCGTTGGCGAGTGAGCCGTCGGCTTGCACTTGGTACGACCACACCCATTTTCCCGTTGGGTCACTGACGTACAGCAGGGATTGGTCGGGTGACAAGCAAACCCCATTCGGATTTAGGCGAGCAAGGTCCCCTTGTTGCGCGCTGCCGTAACGATCCCAATGAGCTGAATTGCCCGGAGAGAGGTATCCCACCATACCGGAACTCGCTTCGGTGAAGTAGAGTCCGCCCTCGCGCGTAACAGCAATGTCCTTACAGTTGACACCTCGCAAGCGGACAGTTCTCTTTCCGTCAGACGCATAGCTGACGATGCCCTCTTTGTCGCACCCGTATAGCCGGCCATCTGGCCCGAACGCCATACCGCGTGCGCCTTCCGCGTCTCCCACAAAGGTTGAGACATGCCCATCCAAACCGATTCGGTAAATGGCTTTGCTTGTTCCTGAAGAATCACTGGTGAACACGTTTCCCTGATGATCCACAGCAATTCCCCCAGCATCCTTGCGTGGCGGCCCGATAGGCCCGAGCAAAAGATTGATCCCATCCTTAGAGAGAGCATGGCCTGCGTAGCTCACCAACTCCCAATCCTGCCCCACCTCCACGAACCCCGTTTGCCGATCGCCCAGGTGATGCATCCCGGGCTTGGGAATCGGCTGAGGATAGTCGCGCCACAGCCAGCGCAAGGCGTCCGGCAGAATCGCTCCGCCCTGGATCATGTCGTGATCCTTGTCGCCGGTCACGAACTTGAAGTCATATCCGGCGTAGGCGAGGGCGGAGGCCATGGATTGATTGGCCAGCCACCAGTCGCCCGCGAAGTTGTTGAGGTCATGGCTGCCGTCCTGAAGGAAAACCCGCAGCGGTTTCGGCTCGGTTTTGCGGATGAGCGCGGGATAGATGTCGCCCCCGCGCAGGTCGGCGAAGCTGCCAATAAAGCTCAGCACGCGGCGAAAGGCCTCAGGATGCGTCCAGGCGACGGTGAAGGAGCAGATTCCGCCCGAACTGCCGCCGGAAATCGCCCGGTCGTTGGGATTGGTGGAGAGGTTATAGTGTTTCGCCACCTCTGGCAGAATTTCATCGAGCAAAAATCGCCCATAGCGGTCACTCATGCCGTCATACTCGAAGCTTCGGTTGACCCGGTCTGCCTGGCCCGCTGCGGACGCCTTCAGGACGCCCGGGTCAATCAGGATCGCGATGGTCACCGGCATGTCGTGCTTGGCAATGAGATTGTCAAACACAATCGGGATGCGCACCCGGCCTTCCTCATTCACATAACTCTTGCCATCCTCGAACACCATCACGCATGCAGGCTTTTCCGGCACATACTGGGCGGGCACATAAACCCAATAGTCGCGCACCGTGCCGGGGAAAATCTTGCTGGTCCAGATGTACTGCGTCACTTTGCCTTGGGGCACTCCCGGTTGGCGCTGGGAGTCCGGGCCCAAGGGATATTCCTCCCCGGCCCCAGCGAATCCCGCGAGCGCAGTACACAATCCTACAAGCAGA
>JBEKAD010000619.1:0-4553 GCA_050018435.1 Terriglobia bacterium | reverse complement strand
TGACATCCTCCTTGAGGATGGATTCTCATCAAGCCACCTTGGAGGAGGATGTTACTCTACTCAACGGTCAAACCTCTTCGAGTCTCACTGGTCGAACCAGTGGCTTACCTTTGTGACAGTTATGGTCCTGGTGCGAGGCGCTCGCTGGGATTTCCAACGAGGTCGTGCTGTCCTCATCCAGCGATTGAAATGCCGGTCGCTAAGCGGGGTCGTGAGGCGAAATTGAGCCATGGCAATTATTTTGCACGTTGCCGTTAATTTGTGGCATGATGTTCGCAGCGTGGACCACTTATGACTTAGCCACTACCCGCCCCCTTAAGGGGGTTGTTTCATACAGGACCGGGAGAGCCGGGGCAATGGCCTACCTATAAAACACCTCGGCTCCTCCCGAGTTATCTATCGAGCGAGGAAACGGGGGGGAGGTTATAGTGGAATTCAACACCCTGGCGATTCTTGCCGATCGAGGTTTCAGCCGGCCTACATGACGGCTTCGAGGCGGATGGGCTCAGGCGAAGATGAATAGACGCGGGCTCGAAAGCGCTTTCGCTGGCCGTATGGAATGAATTGATGCAGGAAGCCCGTCGGCTGACCGAGGCTCAAGGGACGCGGACGGGACTTTGCGACGGGGAGCAATTTGCTCGCGAGGACGCAGTGGTATTGCCAGCAGAGTGTCGCTGTGTTATATACGTTGGAGGGGGGAGATCGCCAAGAGGTGAGAATATACCGGAGGGGCGACCCACTTCGGCCAGACCATTTAAAATCTGTATAGCAGCAAAGCTTCGAGCCTTGGGGAAGGGGATCTTACCGCGTGAGTTTCATTAACTTCGCTGCCCGGGAAATCAATTGCAAAATCGTTTACTACGGCGCCGGTCTGGGCGGTAAGACCACCAACCTCCAGTGGATCTTTGATCAGACCCTGGGGAAAACCGGGGGGAAAATGATCTCCCTGGCTACGGAAACGGACCGCACTCTTTTCTTCGATTTCCTTCCACTCGAACTCGGTACCATTCGCGGGTTCAAGACCCGCTTCCATCTCTACACCGTGCCTGGGCAGGTCTTTTACGACGCCAGCCGCAAGCTGATTCTGCGGGGCGTGGACGGCGTGGTGTTTGTGGCGGATTCCCAGGAAGAAAGAATGGACGCCAACATTGAAGCGTTGGAGAACCTGCACGAGAACCTGCACGAGCACAATTACGATTTCATGAAGATTCCTTACATCCTCCAGGTCAACAAGCGCGACTTGCCCAATGTGCTTCCGGTTGAGGAATTGAAAAAGGCTCTGGTGAAGAAAAATGAGCCGGTTTTTGAGGCCGTGGCCTTTAAGGGAGTGGGAGTGTTCGAAACCCTGAAGGAGTGCGGCCGGCTGGTCCTGGCGGAATTGAAGAAGGGCTGATGATTTTGGATTTTCGATTTTGAATTGGGCCGGCCTCCCCGGGACTCACCACGGGGGATGCCTTTGCTGCCTGCTTCCCAGCATCTGGTCGTCCGCTCCGGTGAGAGCGATGGAAACTCTCTGCCATTGTGCGCCGCACACGGTACCGCGACGCGTCCTGACCGCAGGACTTTGAGTTCGAAGCGAAGCCCTGTTCTTACTTTTTGCCCCTGGCTCCTGCACAACCCAGTAAAGCGGTAAGGTGACACTAACGGGGGGCTGGATCACCGAGAAATGCAAATAATCTGCTGGCCGAAAACCCCACGCGGCAGGTTCCGCTACTCGCGCCCGAGTTTGGCATCATGAGAGCTGCCGCTCCGGCAAAAAGCTCAAACCTCTTCCTGAGTTGTGACACAGGGGGATTGGCGGGCGTGGTGCCTTCACCGCACGCCTTCACCACGCGCTGGCTCCGACGAACCAAATCGGGTAGAATGCGCAGGCGGTTTCGGGCTCTGGCAAGTTATCAGCCTTAATTCGAAACTCCATGATAAGACCGCCCCGTCCGGAAGGAGGTTCATATACCGGAATCGACTTCAGATTCTTCCCTCGATATTCGAGGTTTGATCCTGGTCCCTGCCTTAATCACCCTGGGGATCACCTTGTTGCGGTTGGCCGGAGAACTGGCACACTGGTCGCCGCGATTGTTCAGCGCTGCGCCCGGCGGGGGCATGGCGGTCGTCGGAATTTCCTGGCTTCCTTTTATTTTCGGGCCGTACTTCGCGGTCAAGCTGACAAGCGCGGGGCATGGCGCGCCCAGCATCTGGAAGGGATTCGGGTTCACGGCGCTCGGATTAGCCATCTACGTCGGGGGGGCTTAGTGGGATTTCTGCCCCAGCTCAAGTTCCCCGGAAGGATGTTTGTGGGATACCTGCTGATGGCGCTCGCCGCGACTGTGATCACGCTGGGCTGGTCCGCGCTCTTCAAGGTCCTGGTTGCTTACGGCTATGCGGCACGCATCCCTGTGGCGATCGTGATGTTTTTTGCCCTGCGTGGGCATTGGGGAACGCATTACGACGCTCTGCCTCCCCACTACTCCGGGCCGACATCCTTTTTCGGCCAGTATATGGTGATCGCCTTCTTGCCGCAGATGGTCACCTGGATAGCCTTCACGGTGCTGGTGGGTGCGCTCGTCGGCACCATCGTGACTGCTCTGGTGTGTCGCGGCAAGACGACGCCTGCGGCGCCTTGACAACGGACCATTTCTACTGCCCGGAAGGGCGGGGCTTCAGCCCCGCCGCAGACGTGGCGATAATGTTTGGTCCGTCTCGCGCCCCGCGGTCGCCGCAGCGAGCGCAGGGCGCAGGACAATGGAATAATTGGGGAGGTCTCGAAACGGCGGGACTGAAGCCCCGCCCTTCCAAACCCTTGGTGAGAAATCTGCGCCAAGAGGAGGCCCCTGTGAACGAACCCTCCACGACGGATCTCGACATCAGGCGGCTGATTCTCGTTCCGGGGCTGGTGACGCTGGCCGTCACAGCGGCGCGGTTGGCGGGGGAGCTTATGCATGGGCCGCGAATTTTTTTTAATTCTGATCCCGGTGGTCTATGGGCGATTGTGGGAATCATCTGGCTGGCGCCCATCTTTGGCGTCTACTTTGCGTTGAAGCTGGCTTCCCACGGCCAAGGACCCAAGTCTCTTCGCCGCGCCTTGGGGTTCACTTTGTTGGGCCTAGCGGTGGTCTTTGCCTTCAGTTTTGCGGGGTCGCTGCTCCACCTTCAGCAGAACTTCTGGTGTGGGCTCCTCTACCTCTCGACGGTTGTCGCCGTGGCAGCGCTTGTCACTCTGCCGGGTTGGGCGGCGCTGTTTCGCACGCTTGTGGCTTACGCTTACGCAGCGCGTGTGCCGGTGGCCGTGGTGATGTTCTTCGCCTTTTGGGGAGATTGGGGAACTCACTACGATGCCGTTCCGCCGGACCTTCCCGACGGCGTGGGCCTGCTGGCGAAATATGTGTGGCTCGGTTTGCTTACCCAACTCATTTTCTGGGTCGGTCTCACCGTCCTTGCCGGGATGCTTTTTGGAAGCCTCGCCGCCGGAATCGCCCACCTTGCGCGCCGCCAATCGCAAGCCTAACGGACCTTTTCTTGGGGAGAGGAGCCGCCGGCCGGTTGGCTTTACTGGTGAATCGCGCCGGAATTGATTTCGCACGGGGGCAAGGGTATCTTGAAATGCTTCGCGCTGCGGGCTAACCCGGATTTTTCACCACGCTGGGATACTCCTTGGGGGTTGCCGGAAGGGCGGGGCTTTAGCGCGGGGCGCGGGACACGGGAATGATATCAGGAAGGACTTGTAACGGCGGGGCTAAAGCCCGGCCCTTCCACCTGAACGCCACTTCATCGAGCACGGGAGAGAGCACAGTGATCATTGCTGACCTGGCCGAAATCGCCGGTCGCACTTATCCGGCGCGGCGCCGAACACAGAATCTGGTGGGGGGAGCCAGCCCCATCCAGGCAAAAAACTTCTCGATGGGTTGTGTCACGCTGGAGCCCCATGGGGGCCAAGTTCCCTGGCACAATCAGGAGCAGGAAGAAATTTACCTGATTCTCGAAGGCGATGGCGAAATGTGCCTGGGCGCCGAAAGAGTAGCGATCAAGGCAGGCCAAGCCGTTTACATTCCCTCCAAAGTTTTTCACCAACTCACCAACACGGGTTCCACAACCATGCGCATGATTTACTGCTACGGTCCGGCGGGCGACGTGGCGCATTGGCGCCAGGAATTGGAAGGCGCCTTGCCCCGCGCGGGTGTGGACGCTCCGGCGCTCCCCTCCGGCGCGCAACCTCAGTGCACAGGGATCGGGAGATGCGATGATCGGGAGATCGGGTGAGCAAGCAGCAACTTTGACGTGCGTTGCTTTTTGCTCATCCGATCACCGGATCACCCGATGTGATAAGGTTTGAATATGGAAAACCAGAAGAACCATTCGGTTGGAATCATCATGAACGGCGTCACCGGGCGCATGGGTCTGAACCAGCACCTGCGCCGTTCGATTAGCGCCATCATGAAACAGGGCGGCATTAGGATTAGCGATGCCGAAAGAATTGTGCCGCGTCCGCTCCTGGTGGGGCGGAACGCCGCCAAACTTGAGGCCATCTCGCGGGAGTTCGGCGGCCTACCGTACACGAC
>JBEKAD010000618.1:0-3762 GCA_050018435.1 Terriglobia bacterium | reverse complement strand
CACGGTGCAGGGTCAGCCCCAACACTGTTCACTTCGCGCGCGTTTTCAAATGGCGTTGCGCGAAGCGCCTTGGACTGCGGTAGCAGCAGCTACCGCCTTTCTTCCTCCGCCCCTTGCCCCTTTGCCGTATGAACCGAAGGCGGAAGGCGGTAGCTGCTGCTACCGCAGTCCAAGGCGGGCTTCGCCCGCAATTAGATTCCCTGATCCGTGATGACAACTAAGTGAACAGTGTTGGGGTTAGCTGGCCTGGGCTTCTTCCTTGAGAGCGACCGGCTCAATTTGCATGAGCGGGCGGCAAGATTCGCGGCGAATAAGCCGCGTAGGAAGCGTCACAACTTGCGGTTTAACGTCCAGGCGCGAGATTTGCTTCAAGAGCAACTCCGCCATTTCCTTGCCGAGTTGGTCGGTAAAGACGCGCACCGAGGTCAGGGGGGGGATGAGGGAAGAAGCCTCGATGGTGTCATTCATGCCGGTCACGCTGACATCGGTGGGAATTTTCAGGCCGTGGTCGGCCAACGCGCGGTAAGCGCCGCGTGCGATGGTGTCGTCGCCGGCAACAATCGCGGTGATCGACCGGCCCTCGCTAAGAATCGATTTAGTGGCCAGGTACCCGAGGTCTTCGGTGTTGTCAATGTTCAAGTCACGAATGAGCGGCGAAAGGCCGGCCTCTTCCATCGCCCGGCGATACCCCTCGCTGCGGCGGGCAAACCAAGCGAGCTGGCCATTGCCGATGTGCCAGATATCCCGATGCCCCAGGGACTGCAAGTAACTGGTGGCTTCCTGGGCGCCGCCAATGTCATCAAAAAACACGGCACTGTATTTATCACTGCGCCAGTTGCCCACAATGTTGTTGCCCAGGCAAACGATGGGCAGTCTCCGGTCCGTCAGTGCGTCGAGAAGGTTCTGGTAGTTCGTACCCGCGGCGATGACCCCGCGAACAACCTTGCGATTCTGGAGGAGCCGGGGAATGTGAAGCTCCTTCCAGGGAAGCTTGGGCGAGTATTGCAGAGGCAGAAACAAAACGCCAAAGTCGTTCGCGGCGCAATGGGCCTCTGCACCCACCAACACGGCAGAGTGGAAAGGATGCAGCACGGCGCGATTGCTGAGGAGGAAGGCAACGATGCGCGAATCGTTCCGGCCGTTGAGATCAAACCCTAATTTTAGGGCGGCTTTGATGACGCGCTCGTGCAGGTTCGGTCGGACTCGCTCACTCCCATTCAGGACGCGCGAGACCGTGGCATTGCTAAGGCCCGCGGCGCGGGCCACGTCCTGGATTCTTACCTTTGATCGCGGCGTTTTTTTGGTCACGTACTGCCTCTGCGGGAAAGTGGAAATTGACTACCGCGGCTTCTTGGACGCACGTCGTGGCAAGCCGCACGGCCCCATTCCTGAAGCCGTCTTGAGAATCTACGATAGGTTCTGAAAATTTTCAACACTTATTTAAGGTGGTTTTGATCTCCTTCGCGAATTCGTTGCAGGTTGTAAGAAATTCAAAGGTAGTGCGAGCGAGGGAACCTCGTCCTCCTCAAAGTGGGTTCGAAAGGGCCCCATGCGGCTCAAACCATTGCTTCCTTCTAATGAATAAGTAACTGTATTTTGAATGGCATATATCGAAATCAGGGGCGCTCGGGTCTTCAACGCACGCCCACATGTGGTAGCTAGAAACTGCCGGAGCCAGGGTTCCTTTCAATGTGAAAATGGAAATGCTTGACGGACACCAGCGGATACAATCGCCGGGCAAATAGAGCGCAAACGGGATGTATTTGCAAATCTGCAAGAAATTTTTCTTGACAATGGGATAGTGACTCAATATAAATAGTAATTATTTTTGCTGTGTTCCACCTTCCACGCCGTGGGAGTCGTTCAATGCGTCGGGGGAGGGAGAACTTGGAAAGAAGTCGTCGTCGAGGGGTCGGGTCACAAACAAGGAAAGGAGATAAATAGTGAGGACAAAAATAGGAATCCTTCTGCTCACGGTTATGGGATTGATTCTGATTTACCCGAACGCCGCGCACGGCCAAGCGGTCAACAACGCCCAGATTCACGGGACAGTAACTGATCAGACCGGCGCGGTTGTTCCTAACGCCAGCATCCAAGCTACCCACGTCGCCACAGGGAAAGTCCGGACGACGGTTACCGGTTCGTCGGGCGATTATGTCCTGACCAATCTTTCTGTGGGAGCTTACAGCATTGAAGTTAAGGCAAGTGGTTTCGAGCGTTACGTACAAACGGGTATCGTCCTGCAAGTGGGCGATAACGTTGACCTCGGCGTTACCTTGAAAGTGGGGGCGGTGTCGCAGTCGGTGGAGGTCAACGCCGGCGCCACCATGGTTCAGACCCAGGACACGTCGATTTCCGAAGTTATCGACCAGCGGAGAATAGATGACCTGCCGCTCAACGGGCGCTTGCCCACGCAACTGGTGATCCTCTCGGGCGCGGCCACCAATTTCGTTCCCAACGGCGGCGACTTGACCGGCAGCAAGAACTATTTGAATTCGGTCACCATCTCCGTGGCAGGGGGCGAGGCGAATGGCATCGAATACTTGTTGGATGGGGCTGACCATGACGACCCGTTTTCCAATGTCAATCTGCCTCTTCCTCCCCCTGACGCGCTGCAAGAGTTCAGCGTGCAGACGAACGGGCTTTCGGCCCGCTACGGCGTTCACCCTGGCGCCACCGCGAACTTTGTGACCAAAGCGGGCACGAATGCATTTCATGGAGATTTATTTGAATTCGTGCGCAACGGGCAGTTTAATGCTCGCCTGTACGGCGCCGCGGCGGAAGACACTTTACGCCGCAACCAGTTTGGCGGCACGGCGGGCGGGGCGATCAAGAAGGACAAGCTGTTCTATTTCGGCGGGTACCAGGGCACGCGCCTGCGCACCGCTCCCGGCACCACCACGAGTTATGTTCCCACCGCCGCGGCGATACAGGGAGACTTCAGCGCTTTGGAGTCTCACGCTTGCGTGGCGGCCGCGCCGGCAGGGCAATATCGCCAACTCTGGGATCCCTTCACTGGTGGCCCGAAGTTCGGCACCGGAACTAAAGCCGGAGCTGTATACAGCACCACCCCGCCTCCGCCGATTCCCCTTACCATGCTCAACCAGGCGGCACTCAATTATGTCAAATTGGTTCCGTCATCCACGGATTCGTGCGGCAAGATCCAATACGGCATCCCCACGCCTCAGAATGAAGACCAGTTTCTGGGCCGTGTGGATTGGACCATTAGTTCCAAACAGAGCTTTTATGGCCGGTATTTTGATTCGGATTTAAAGGCCCCGCCCGTTTACAACCCGGCGCCAGCGGGACTGGGTCTGCTGACCACCACCACCGCCGGCAATTGGGAACGCGTCCAAGCGATGGTGCTTGGCCACACCTGGTCGCTTTCCCCGACCACGATCAACAGCGCACACCTCTCGTGGACACGCCTACGGGACAATCGCGGGACCGATCCGGGCGTGCCGGACGTGACGTCCGTGGGAGTGATCAACCCCGATGGAACCAAGTTGCCCCAACTGTCCCCTAACTTCATTTACGTTTCGGCAAGCAATTACTTCAGTTCGGGGTGTGGAACCTGCGCGCCGGCGTTCTTTAATCGCAACACCGTCCAAGCGGCGGACGACGTCGATTGGATCCACGGCAAGCACCAGTTGGTTCTTGGGGGTGAATGGATGCGCCATCAATTGAATTCCAGCAACATCTATGATGGCAACGGCACCTTCGCCTTCAATGGGACTTACACCAATGATGCTTTGGCTGATT
>JBEKAD010000617.1:0-3766 GCA_050018435.1 Terriglobia bacterium | reverse complement strand
CAACTAATTAAGAGCCATGTCAAGGAAAATCTTATATTTACATGACTACAATATGTCGCACAAATTCCGCTAACCCTCTCGGATACAAAGACTTCAATTAATTACCGCGGGGAAGATCCGTCCGAAATTAGGCCAGCGCTGATTTTCCCCGCGCCTGATTTTCCCCGCGCCTTGACAATCTTGGCGAGCGGATGTTAGATGAATGAATTGCCTCTGTGGCGCTATCGTCTAGGGGTTAGGACGTCAGATTCTCAATCTGAAAACCCGGGTTCGATTCCCGGTAGCGCTACCAAAATCCTCTCGCCAGCATCGTAAGATCTCCATTGAATGCAGTTAGCGCTGGGCGTTATCCGACGTACCCTTTGCATGACTTATGGGTGTCGCGAAGCGGCATGACCGCCGGTTACGATGATCCCTAGTCGCTTGCCTTGCAAGGGTTTTCCTGGGGCGCGGAGAGTTCGACAATCTCCTGGCCGTAGTGGGGAAGTTCCAGTTGCAGCTTGCCTTTGATCAGATCGCGGCTGGTGAAGGTCCCCAAATCTTTTTCGGCGAAAAGCGCCTTGAGCTGGTAGCGCCGGCCAGGGGTGACCCAGGGAATCACGATCTGCCTGGAATCGCCGCCACCGCTGCCGCGCAGGACAACGACGGCGCCTTCTCCTTTCTCATTGAGTTTGCCCCACCAGTGCCAGTCCACGTCGGTGGGCGCAGGGACTCCGCTAAACTGGAAGTGCTCGTAAATTCCGTAAGTGGATTCCAGCCGCGCGAGCATTTGAAAGCGCTGCCGATAGCGACGGATGTTTTCCGGCGTGAGGGAAGTGAGGTCGCCGGCGAACGGTTGCGGCGCTCCCATCAGCCAACTGGCGATCTGGCGGTCCTGAATCTGGGGCGTCAGGCTGCCGCTGCCGTTGAAGGTGGCGGCCGCATAATACTCGATGGCTTCCAGGGGCAGGCCGCGCAGGGCGTAGAATCGCTGGCGCGCGTGGTAGGCGCCGTCGATCAAACCCTGTTGCAGTTTCGCGGTGTCGTATTTCCGGGAGGGGTCCCAAACTTGGTTGCTGGCGCCGTCGCCGGAATAGTCATTGGGCGGATGGTGATAGAGATCGGCGTGCTCGATGGCGGCGAGGTCGCAGGGAACGCCCGGTGTGCCCCAATAGATTTCATGGCTTATCTCGGTTGTGACGGACGGCGCTTCGCGGCGAATCAGGTCCTGTGATTCCAGGAGCCCCCGTAAGCCGCGCAGCAGCGACTCCTTGCGCGTCCTGCTCTCATGTTCTTCGGCGGCGTCACCAAAGCGAATGTTGGTGAAGTCCTGCTTGTAGTAGCTCACCCCGTAGCGCTGCGCGAGGCCGGAGAGGTCTTGGGCGTAGTATTCGCGCCAGGGACTTGCAAAGCTCATGCCCAGGCCGTTGAGCCGCCGAATCGCCGGGCGGCTGGCGGCGTTGGGCAGCACCGCGAGGTCTTTCGAATCGGGGTCGCGAAAGCAGGAGACCCACAAACCGACCCGCAGCCCTTGCGAGCGCACGTACTCGGTGGTGGCGGCGAAGTCGGGAAATTTCCGCGTATCGATTTCCGTGCCGAGGGTGCCTTTCTGCCACCCGGAGTCGAAGGAGAACGTGCGGAAGCCCGCCTGCGCGGCGAGGTCCGCCTGCCGGCGAATGATGGCGTCATTGATGTTCTCTTTGAAATTGGACCACGTCACCCAGGCAGGCGCGGGCAGATTCGCGGCACGCGCGGCGATGCCGAGGCGCTCGCGCAAGAAGCGTTGCAAAGGGCCTTCCACCGCGCGGTCGAGCGGCGTCGACACACCCGATGGCAGTTGTTGCGTCTTGCCGGAGAAGCCGAAAAAGAAAACCGGCTCCGAGAGGAAGCTTTCGCCCGGACCCAGCACCCATTCGAAAAGCTCATCGGTGTAACCCATCGCGCCGCTCTCGGCGATGTGGCGCAGCGCGGAGGGCACTTCGCTTGCCGCAATCACGCCCACCGTGGCGGAGTGGTTTGCCATCCCCACCAGGCTGGAACCCGCGCCCCGCTCCGCGGGTGTCAGCGGCGTGCGCAGGTCGAAGGACGCAGCGATGTCCACGTCGTCGATCAGCAGGTGGTCAATCTTCATCCAGTTCTCGCTGCCGTTGCGGATTTCCATCCACTTGCGAACCACGGGGAAGCCTGCGTAGACCTCATAAATCAGAGTCACGGAAACGCCCGCCAGCGGCCCCTGCGAAGCTGGTCCGGCACGCAGCGTGAGGCGCGTCCCTCCTTCCTTCGGCGGCGTGACCGTGGCAGCGAACGGCCCCAGGTTTTCGCCGCTCGCGTCGCCCGGAATGGTGACGGGATTGACCCAGCGCACACCCTCATCGATGGCGCCGCCAACCTCGGTCACGTCGAGCATGTCGGTTCCGCTGTCGCGAAAGTGGGCTGTGGAGTTAATCACCCCGCCCTCGCCGGGCTTCAACCCTTGCGGTTTGCGGTTAGGCGACGCGAATTGGAATTGCAAGCGGAATTCGTGGCTGGGTCCGGCCAGCAATTCCGTCCCGCGTACTTTGAGGCTTGTGGACGCCACCCCGCGCTTGCTAATGCGAAGAGTGCGCACGAGGCCGGGCGCCTCAAGACGTACCACGTCGCCGCCTTTGCTGACGACGATGTAAGAGCCGCGTGGCTGCTCCGGCGGCAGGCCGTAAGCAGCGAGCGCAAGAGCAAAGTAAGTGATGGAGGCAATGAGTAGATGCGGACGATGCATGGTCTCTCCCTTTTTGTGGACTCCCGAAAACATAGGCGAACCGGCCAGGCTCCCCACCTCTTCATGGCATGAAACAAAATACCAGTAATTGCGCCGTCCGGCCACCTGGCCGTAGCCGAACCCCCTGGGGAGATCGCAGACCCCAAGGAACAGGGTTCTGCGCGGCCCCTCGTCTGCCTTCGACATTTTTCTTCGCCCTATCGTCCAACGCCTTTCTACTTTATTTTCATCAACATCATAGAGAGGATGCTTTAACTCCTTTAGTTTCTTCAACATCATGGAGAGGCTAAAAACTGACATTTTTTCTATATTTGTTTTCAATAACTTACTGAAGGTCAGCGTCATTTTTTAATCCCCTTTTTTCCTGTGGCCCTCGTCGCCAGGATATAGACTAACTATCTTAGTTTCAATAACCTAGATTTTTGCGAGATTTTCGCCAATCATTGCTAACCCCTTTTGTTTCTGGTACATCATGGAGAGCCGCGCCTCTTTTTATCGCCTCGGCTCCCGACATTCAATCTAACTCTCTGTATTTAAATGAGATAGAGCCTTGAGACATTTTGACGCTAAACAACTAACTCCTTTTGTTTCTGTCACATCATGGAGAGCCGCGGTTTTTTGTAGCGCCGACCTTTAGGTCGGCACGGCTAAAAGTCGGCATTTTTCGCGAGTGCTCGACCTGCCGACCCATTCGCGGTCCTCAGAGCTTGCCCTGAGCGCAGCGAATGGGGCAGGCTCTCAAGGTCGTCGCTACCATCTTTTTCATCATCCTGTCCCGCCGATTCCCGGCCACTTGCTTCTCGGTCATTCGCGGTCCTTTTGCCAGAGACAGGGAAGCCTCCCAGAGGCAGTGGCTAGTGGGCAGTGGATAGTGGTCAGTCAGCGTGCGGGAGTCAGGAGTCAGGAGTCAGCCTACTGCCTACTGGCCTGTGACTTCTTTGTTTCTACACGCATCAGGTTGTTGCCGGGAGCAGTTGATAACCGAGTTCTTTGGCCTTGGCCGTCAGGCTTCTGATGCGCTGCTGTCGGTAT
>JBEKAD010000616.1:0-3771 GCA_050018435.1 Terriglobia bacterium | reverse complement strand
TGGATAATCAAGGTGGGGACGCCCGTGCTTGGCAAGGCGGAGCGTAAACCCCACAATGATAAGTTTGCCGCGCGCGGTGGTGTTGAAGATGCTGCGCCGGTAGCCAAAACCACAATCGGCGGCGCTGAGAATGTGGGGGGCGCCGGTCGCAATCTCCATCACCCGCGCCGACTGCACGACGTCGCTCGCCTGCTGGCCGTACGCGCCGATGTTTTGTACGAGCGCCGCTCCCGCCTGGCCGGGAATGTGGGAGAGGTTTTCAATTCCCCACCAGTTGCGCTCCACGGCATGTTGCACCAGGTCGTCCCAAGTTTCTGCCGCGTTCACTTCCAGGATCACTGCCTCGGCGTCTTCCTGCCGGATTTCGATCCCACGGCAAGCCGGATGCACCACCACGCCCTCAAAGCCCGAGTCACTCACCAAAATGTTGCTGCCTCCACCGAGGACGAAAAGCGGCAGGGAGTGCTTGCCGGCCAGCTCCAAGGCCCCACGAAATTCCTCCATCGAAGCGGCCCGGGCGAAATACCGCGCGGGTCCGCCGATTTTGAAAGTCGTGTAGGGCTTCAGCGGTTCCGCCTCTTGAATGACAAGGCTTCTGGCGCCAGGTTGAGAGGGCATAGGGCGTGATTGTAACAGGCCTTCCTCAATCTAAAATCGCAAATCCAAAATCCAAAATGGTCTAATGGACGCGCCGCTCGTGGCCCGCCCAATACTTTTCGCGCAGAACTTTTTTCAGGATTTTCCCCTCTGCCTCCAATCTCGTTCACGCAGGTTCGATCCGATAGTGCTCACCGGCCTCGGTGGGAAACTGCACAATGCTGCCCTTCACGGAAACCGTGAGCGGCTCCTTCTGCCCCACGCGCGTGACCCTAACCTGTTTTCCCGGCCAGGGATTTTCCACCTTGGCCGTCGCCCCTTTTTCACTGAACAGAGTCACACTTGAAACTGTTTTGCCATCAAACGCGGCGCTGAGCAGGAAGGCTCCGGCAGTGCGCAGCTTGCAGAAGCGCGCGCGTCCCAGACCCTGCGTGTTGGGGAAGAGGCGGAGCGTGCCAGTATAGCTCTGAATCATGCATTCATTGAGCACGGCCGGCAAGGACAGGTTTTCCGTCCAGATTCCCATGCGCATCATGAAGTCGAAATTGGTATGGTCAGAGTACCGGCCATCGATCTGCCGGACGCGGTCGCCAGCGACGCCATTGGGCAGCCGGCAATACCGAACCTCATTCTTGAACCATGCGAGGTCCAGCATCCCCAGGCGCGCGCGGATCAAGGGTTGGAAGACAAGGTCGTTGCCACCTTCCAAACGAATTGTCCGGGCCGTGCGCCGGGCGATTTCCAGGTGTTCTTCATGGCAGCCGATTCCCACTTGGTCGCCGGGAAAGACGGGCGCAAGGGTGACGGGAATGTTGTAAACATGCTCGGGCGGCGCGTTCAGCACGTCGAGCCACACTTCGCTCCCAGGCCCCGGCGTTTTCGGATAGGGCGCCAGGTTCTGCCGGACCTCGGTCCACTTGGCGCGCTCGCTCTCATCCCGCTCGAGAATTCGCGATGCTTCCAGCATGGCGTCGAGAAGGAATTCTGACAGCGCCAAATCCATGATGCAGTCTTTGTTGAGCCGGAAGTCCACCGTGCAGCCCCAGTTTTCCGGCGAGGCGCTGGGAACGATGTGGTACTTCCCGTCAGCTTCCTTTTTCACAAAGGCGACGATGAAGTCGGTGGCGGCGCGCAGGAGGGGATAAACCCGGCGAAGAAAATCCGGGTCGAGTGTGTACTGGTACTGCCACCAGAGGCTCTGCACCGTCCACGGCGTTTCACAAATTTCGTAACCCCACGGCGGAGCGGGGTAGGCCACCACTTGGCTGGGAACGGGGTAGGCGGAATGCGGGAAAAACGCGCCGGGCATGCCCATTTTTTCCCGCGCATAGTTGCGGGCCAGGGGAAGGAGATTCTCGACGAGCTGCACATAAGGAAGATTCTGGTCGGCGTGGTTGCTGGACAAGAGTCCCCAGAAAACTTGTTGGGTGTTGTAGTTCATGTGATAGTCGCCATGCCAGGCGGTGCCGATGTTGCCGCTGGTCCAGTTGCCGAACAGCCCCGGCGCCACCTTGCCCTCACGCAGGCAGCAAGCCAGGAAGTACTGGTTGTGGTACCAGATCTTTTCCAATTCCTTGTCTTCGAACTCCACCGCGGATCGCGCCCAAAAACTTTTCCAGGCAATTTCCGTTTCCTGCGCAAGCTGTTGGGCGGGAATCCGGGAAAGGCGCGCTGCTTCTTGCGTCGCGAAGGTGACGTTGTCCGCGTGGTCGCGAGGCGTGAAGAGCGTGAGGTCCAGCCGCAAAGGCTGCGTATTTTGGCTGCGGAGGAATACGGAGATGGGACCATGCGCCTCGCCGGCCGCCTTGCTGCCCGGTTCCAGTTTCTTCAGCCGTTCCTGCGTTTCGGCGAGGCCCTCGATTGACCACGTGCCCGCGACGTGGCCGCACAGCGCGAAATTGCGATCTTTATCCGTGCGCTCAGGATTCGGATTGTCTTCTGTCGGCACGGTGGCAGGAAAGTGTTGGTAGCCCGAGAATTCCGCGAAGCCTTCGCGGGCGCTGCCCTCAAGCTCCGGTGGGGGAAGCTGGGCCTGGACGTCGATGTTGGGAAAGTAGGCGATCGAGATGATGGGCGCCGGCGCATCGCTCCAAAGCAGCACGTGGCCCGAATGCCAATTCACGAAGCACCACACCGTCACCTTTTGGCGATGGCCGCGAAGATCGTCGTGGTCGATTTCCAGTGTGAACATGCCGTTCGAGGGATCGAGGGTCTGCCGCCGGACGCGCACTTGGCGGGAGTCCCAGTGAATCCACACGGTGCCGCATGGCCAGGGGCGTGGCCACGATTTCCGGTAGGAGGAGGCCACCTTGGTGGTGTAGTCTCGGAAGAAGTCGATACGGGATTCAAGACCGAGCATGTCGGGCTTGCCCAGGCGCTTGGCCTCCTCACTGGCGCGCTCCCAGAGTTTCAGCAGTTCGTCGAACGGCAGCACGTGTTGATAATGGTCTTCGCTCACGCGGATGTCCCAGGAGTCTTCTTTGCCCAGATGGAGACCCAGCGCGTCCGGCCGCACCGTGATGCAAACCCCGATGTCGCCATTGCCCAGGAGCATTCCTTCGAAAAAATCCGGTGTCGGCAGATCATGAACGATGGCTTGGCGCTTGGCGATGTGGAACCCGTCCAAATTGCCGCCGTCAGAATAAGACCGCATCTCGGCAGGCAGAACGCCGGCCGTCGCCGATGCGGCTGTGGCTTGAAGGAATCTTCGGCGATTGGTTTTCATGGTGCGCCTCGCAATCGTGCTCTTGAGATGCCCTCGGAAACTTTGCGGGTTGAGGGCGCGGGTTTATCGAAACGTTTCTGTGAATACGAAACTCCTGCTCACTCCGGCGCCCGCCCCTGTGCCCAACGCGGCGCATGGGGGATTCTCTCGCATCCCATCGGATTTGTTCAACCTATAATGTGGGGGTTCCGGAGGGCCCCGGCGCGGCAGGGCAAAAGAGACCGCTAGGCCCAATACTGTTCACATAAGCGGTTTGAGGAAATTATTCATCAATTTGTTCCGGAGAGACCCCCTCACCCCCACGACCCGCAAAACGTGGGGCACCCACCGCCTTGCGGTCCCCCCTCTCCCCCAACTGATCGTGTCCCACATCTTCTGCTGGACACCGCGGGTGCGCGCATTCAGCCCCAAAGGGGCGGCCTAGCAAAGCCCAGGCCAGCGGCCTGGGT
>JBEKAD010000615.1:0-3780 GCA_050018435.1 Terriglobia bacterium | reverse complement strand
TCCTCGAACGCTATTTCGCCCTTTCAGGGCTTGCGGCAAGGTGCGTAGGGGTTCTCGGACCCAGGCCGTTGGCCTGGGCTGAGGTAGTTCGCCCCTTTGGGGCTCGATTTGGCATCAGCAGCTCCAGCACCCCCGGTGTCCAGCAAAAGATATGGGACACGATCAGCTCCCCCAAGGGGAGAGGGAAGAAAAATCCTTAATCACTCAATCACTCAGTTCCTTAATTACTCAATCGCTCAATCACCCAATGACTCGATTCCCTTCCCTCTGGCGGTTGCCGCCGACGCCTCTCCATCCACAATTCGTCCGTCGAGCAGGTGTACAGCCCGCTCCGCGTATTGGGCGTAGCGGGGGTCGTGAGTCACCATCACAATGGTCGCGCCCTCACGGTGCAGCTCGCGCAGGAGTTCCATCACCGCTTCGGCGTTCTTCGAATCCAGATTTCCTGTGGGCTCATCGGCCAGCAGCACGGCAGGGCGGCCGGCCAGCGCGCGCGCCACCGCTACCCGCTGCTGCTCGCCGCCGGAAAGCTGGGCGGGGTAGTGGCGCATGCGATGCGCCATGGCGACTCTTTCCAACGATTCCTGCACGCGCCGCTTCCGCTCGGCCTTGCCCATACCGCGGTAGGTGAGCGGCAACTCGACGTTATCAAACACCGTCAGATCGCCGATCAGGTTGAAGCTTTGAAAAACGAACCCGATCTCGCGATTGCGGATGCGCGCCCGCGCGTCGGCATCAAGAGCCTCGACGGGCTTTCCTTTAAGGTGGTGCCGCCCGCGAGTAGGAGAATCCAAAAGCCCCAGAATGGAAAGCAGCGTGGACTTGCCGGAGCCGGAGGGGCCCGCCACGGTCACATATTCGCCGCTATGAATCTCCAGGTTCACTTCCGACAAAGCGTGCGTTTCCACCTGCTCGGCATAGAAAATCTTGGTGACGGCTTCCAGCTTGACCAGGGGTTGCGAATTGCTGCTCATGTTTTTCCTCTCTGTACTACCCATTCCGAAATTCTTTTCGCGCCGCGAAGAAAACGCTCGCCACAGAGAGCACAGAGACCACAGAGAAAAGCACTTCTGCTTGCGCGGATAGGGATTACGGTTCCTTACTTTGTTGACCCATAGTCTTTATCTGCGTCTGTTCTCCGTGACCTCTGTGACCTTTGTGGTGCAATCCTTCCTGGGTTGAGACCAGAAGCCGCGCCGTGGCTCTTCTACATTCAGAATTCATAATTCAGCATTCAGCATTTCCCCTGGCACCTGGCACCCAGCACCCGGCACCTATCCGTATTCGAGTTGACTTCTTCAGTAGGAATTCCTACCATCTTAGTATGAAAACGACAGTTTCAGAGAAAGGCCAAATCACGATTCCCAAACCACTTCGCCTGCGCCTGGGGATCAAGCCCCGGCAAGTTCTGAACGTCCGCGAGGACCGGGGCCGACTGGTGCTGGCGAAGTCTGACGCCCGCGACCCTGTGGATGCGGTCTTTGGAATTCCTGACCTCCACCGCCCCACCGACCAGCTCATAGCCTCGCTCGGAGGAGCCAAGGATGATTCGTAAGGGCGAGCGGCGCTCGCCCCTGGCCGAACGCCGTTCGGCCCTACCCCCAACCTAACTCCGGGCCACTCATCACTGCTATTTGACATCGTGATGTCCAAGGCATAGCATCAAGATGTGCGAACAACATTAACCCTCGACGACGATGTGGCGGCCAAGCTCCGGGCGGAAGCGCGCCGGTCCGGTGAACCCTTCAAGCAGATCGTGAACCGCGTTCTGCGCACGGGCCTGAACGTTCGAGCCCAGGCCGCTTCGATTCCGCCCTTCAAAGTCAAGGCGCGCGCCTTAGGCAGCCCAGGGTTTAACTACGACAAAGTTTGGGAGCTCATCGAAGAGGCCGAGGGGCCCTACCATCGATGATTCTCATTGATGCCAATCTCCTGCTTTATGCTTCCGATACAGCTTCGATCCATCACGAACCTGCCCGTCGCTGGCTTGAATCCACCTTGTCGGACGCGGAACCCATTGGGCTTGCATGGGTGGCGCTGCTCGCTTTCCTGCGTGTGGGTACGAACCCGCGACTTCGCAAAAATGCCTTTACTCTTGCGGAAGCCGCCACCATAGTCGCCGGCTGGCTCCCCCGTCCTATGGTCACCCTCGTGAATCCCGGCGAACGGCATTGGAAAATCCTGTGTGACATGATGACCCAGGGACAAGCGCGCGGGCCTCTCGTTACGGACGCCCACTTGGCGGCGTTAGCTATCGAGCACGGGGCGATCCTCGCCACCAGCGATCGGGACTTCGCCCGCTTCCCCGGCCTGAAATTCTTCAATCCACTCGACAAGCTCTGAGCTTAATTGAGCCATTGAGTCATCGGGCCATCGGGCCTTTGAAGACCGAAACTCGAAATTCGAAAATCGAAACTCGGCAGCCCGCTCGTAAGTTGCGTCTTCGAGTTTCAATTTTCGACTTTCTGTCGCAATCGCCAGATCACCCAATGGCAAAATCCCGCAATCGCCAAATCAACAAATGACCCGATGACCAAATGACCCGATGACCCGATTCCTTCATTCGCATCTCGGCGCCTGACCCTCTCAGAGGCCGAAGCTGAAAATCGTCCATGGACCATCGCCAATGGTGTATGATGTACACCATGAGACGAACTCAACTTTACCTCGACGACGAACTTTGGGGGACGCTCCGCATCCGCTCGCAGCAGGCGGGAACTTCCGTCTCCGACCTGGTTCGCCGAGCGGTGCGGGAGAAATACTCGACCGGGCTTGGCGGTCGCCGGCAGGCCATGCGGGCTTTCGCCGGAATCTGGAAAGGCCGAACCGACCTTGCTGATCCCGAGGCCTATCTGCGCGCGCTGCGGAAGGGCTCCCGAGTGAAGAGGTTGCGTTGAAAGCCATCCTGATTGACTCCGACATTCTCATCGACGTAGCGCGTGGACGGGATGCGCGCTTGCTGGCTCGATGGACCGAATTGAGCGGAAGCGATACTGTCATTGCTTGCTCACCCGTGACCGTAGCGGAGATGTGGCATGGAGCGCGGCAGAACGAATACATGGCCCTCTCCGCGCTGTTCGGCGCCCTGACATGCGTCCCCATCGGCCCGGAAATCGGGCGCCGCGCCGGCGACTACCTGCGGCAATTCGCCAAAAGCCACCATGTCGAACTCGGTGATGCCTTGATTGCCGCCACTGCTTCGATTCATGATCTGGCCCTCTGGACGCGTAACCGCAAGCACTACCCCATGAAAGACTGTCGGTTCTTTTCCATTGTCGATTGACGATTGATAACGTAGGTTTTGCAATCGACAATCGTCCATCCAACATCAACCCTCGCCAGCCACTAACCACTATCGACTGCCCTACTCGTACCTCAGCGCCACCGTGGGATCGACCTTTGTTGCCCGGCGCGCGGGAATGTAGACGGCCAGTAGGGCGACGGCGAGAAGCAGCAACGACGCGGCCACAAATGTCAGCGGATCGGTTGGTCGAACCTCATACAGATATGCCGCCAGGAGCCGGGTCAAAGCAAGTGCACTGGCAACACCAGTGGTGATTCCGATCAGCAGCCATCTGCCGTTCTGACCGGCAACCAACCATAAGATCTGCTGCGCTCTGGCCCCGAGCGCCATGCGAATGCCGATTTCATGCGTCCGCTGCCGCGTGCCATAGGAAACCACGCCGTAGATCCCCACGGCTGCCAGCACCAGGGCGATCGTGGCGAAGGCTCCGATCAATTGCAGCACAAACCGTCTTCCCGACGCTGCGGTGGAAACCA
>JBEKAD010000614.1:0-3783 GCA_050018435.1 Terriglobia bacterium | reverse complement strand
TTAAAGATGAAGATCTATCTTGATAAATTATTGAAAACAAACGGGAAGAAGAAGTTACCTTGGTAAACTTTGGAAAATAAGCGTGTTAATCGATTTTAAGTCAGAATGACTTTATGCTCTTATAAGGGGTTGTAAGGGGTTACAAGGGATTGTCAAGCAAAAGGGCAGGGGCGAAGGTAGACAGTAGACAGCAGGCAGACGCCCGCGGTCCAAACCCCGAGTCCCGAACCCCGAAGCCCGAGTCCCGAACCCCGAGCGCTGGTTTACCCCGAATGATTCTCGTACCACTTCACATTTCCGGTGGAGGCGCCGATCGCCACCACGTCTGGGCGGCCGTCGCCATTCAGATCCGCGAGGAGCACGCCGGAAGCGGCCATTTCCGCATCGAGCAGTTGTCTTTCCCAATTCCATCCCGCCGCGTCCGCCGCGTAGTAAACGTAGAGGCTGGTTCCCGGCCCGCGGAAACCCGCCACGATCTCGTCGTTGCCATCGCCGTCCAAATCGGCGCAGGCCAGCGCGTGACCTTCATGGAAGCTGGGGTCAATCACGTGCCGCGTCCACAACTCTCCCCGCCCGGCTTCGGAATAGACCACCACCTGGTCGCCGTGCCAGGGTTCGATGGTGGCAAGGAATCGCTTTCCGGCCACCTTGCCCACCCCGATTTCACTCGCCCCCCGCTTTGGCCTTGACTGCTGATCGCCCTCGGCCAGATGCGTGCGGGTCCAGGTGAGCTTCTCCCCGTAGCCGGCGGAGTGGAACAGGTGCGCGCCCTCAAAGCTCGCGGTCAGAACCTCGTCGCGCCCGTCGCCATCCCAGTCCAGCACGTTTAGGCCATGCACGACCGTCAAAGAATCGTCGATCCGGTGAGAAGACCACTCGAGGGGCGGCGCCTCTTGGGTCGAGGCGTGCCCGCGCCGGTAAATTTCCGGCATCTCGAACCACGTGAGCGGGGCGGGTGCCTGGTACTCCGGCGCCACCGCGCCAAAGCCCAGCAGCGGCGCGTCCACCAAGCCCAGGCGTCCCTTGCCGTCCAGGTTTGCCCAGCGCAGCCGATGCGAAGTGGGAATCTTTCCGAGCGGGCACAGCCGCCACTCTTGGTCCCAGTCCGCGGCGGGCTCGGCCCACCAAAGGCTCCCGCCGTGCGTGCTATCGTCGAGGGCGAAATCGCTGGCCAGCGCGAGTCCCCGCGCCGGATATTCCGGGTGAAACAACGGCGCCAGGCTGATGTTCTTGTGGGTCGCGGTGGTGATGGGCCGCGGTTTCCAGGTGGGATTCTCGTACCACTCCACGATGCTCTTCGCCGAACTCAGCGCGAGAATGTCCAGGCGGCCATCGCCGTTTACATCCGCCACAGCCACCTGATAGCCCTCGGGAATTTTCGCGACCTCGTGCGCTTGCCACTGAATCATGTTGCGCTTATCCACCCCTGCGGTTCGCAGGGTTGCGGCGTGAGCGGGCCTTGCCGTGAGCGTCAAGCCCAGCCCTAAGGCCTTCTGCAAAAAGCTTCGGCGCGACGCCCGCCCGCCGCTCCCTTGGTGCGATTTCCGGATCTTCACAGGCGCTAGTTTAGCGCGACTGGGCCTTGCGTGCAGGATTTTGCGCGGCAGGGAAGCGCCGCGGCTCCTCGGGTTATTGAGCGATTGGCGATTGATCCATCGGGTCATTGGCTCCTCGGGTGATGGAGTGATTGGTGATTGAACCATCGGCTCATCGAGTCATCGGGCCATTGAAAACCTTCTGGCGCCACAAATTGATTCATCCTCTCACCTGACACTGCCGATAACCGCTGTGGGGAAGTGTGTCAGGCGGGGGGATTGGCCGTCGGCTCTGCGCGCTTTGGAGGATTGCGCGGGCCGGCGCAGACGGTCGCTTCTTAGCGTCGCCCGCCAGAGGACTTTGCCTGTTTCTTGTCACTCGCCACTCGTCACTTGTCACTGGCTTTGGGATCGGGCCATCGGGTCAGTTAGATTTTGGATTTGCGATTTTCGATTTGCGATTTTCGATTTTCGATTTTCGGGCGTGGCCCCATGCTGCCCTTTCATGGTGGATAATCCGCAAATGCCCAAGATTTACCACAAATGCTCGCACGATTAGCTTGTAAGACGTTTATTTTCAATGATATAGCCTGAAATGCCGCTCTCATTTCCAGATTGCTCTGTATTGTTTTCATACACTTAGCCGGACCGATCGGCATTTTGGCGTCTTTTTGCTGGCACGCCCGCAGACGGGTTAGGGTAAACCTTCTCAAGCACAAAATTCTGCCTTATGTCAGAATTTTACTGAAGCGGACGCAAGGAGTACAGCGCGGCAGAGCCGCAACCAAAACCAGCCTCTCCGTGTCCTCTGTGCCTCAGAAGATTTCACACAGAGCGCACCGAGCCGCTCAGTGGACTCTGTGTGAAACCTTTTCCTGCCACAGAGGACACGGAGAAATCTTCGCGGCACAACAAGGCCCCAGGAACTAGTGGTACAGCGGGGGGGTTGGGGACTCGGGGACTCGGGATTCGGGGTTAGCGAGGGGTCAGGGACCCGAACCCCTAAGCCCCAACTCCGAAGCCCAGCTTTCCCCCGTCTACCGTCTCCTGTCTACCGTCTACTGTTCGTCAGAATCTCGCTGAAGCGGGCGCAAGAAGCAGTGGGGCGGGCTTAGGGGCTCGCGCTGACGCAAAGAGAGCGTCAGTTAAAGCCGCGTAGCCCGTTGGTTGGGACCGCGCTTCGGAATTGACCGGATAAGAAAAGCCGCGGACCTTGAAAAGCAGGTCCGCGCCACGCTGGCCTTTGTAGTGCCGCCAGCTCCCCCAAGTCCCTTGGGGAAATCGCCGACCCCCAAGAACCGGGGTCCGCGCCAGCCGCCCTTTCGTCAGTGTGAATCTGTAACGTGCGCGGGCTCGTCTGGGGCCGTCGCAGTATCCACGTGCAGGCCCTTTCCTTTCCGTCCGGCGACGATTCGTTCGTATTCTGTTGGTAGTGTCCTAGTTTGGACGTAGCGCCGCCATCTTGGCGGCTCTTTGCCGGCTGGAAGCCGGCGCTACACCCGAAACTAGGACACTACCATTCTGTTTGGGGGCTTGACATCTAACCCCTTGGGCAAGTAAATTTGGCGCGCTCAGTCGGATTCTCGCCCTAAGGGAGGTTGCTTATGCTCTCGCGCCTCAACGCTTCCAAGCAGCGGCAAACTGCGATAAATCGCGTTGTCTTCTGCTGCGGATGTGCTGGCTTTTCATTTGTCGCCATCGTATGGTTCGGTCTTCTTCAGAAGATACAAGCCGCAGAGAATACTCTCCCTCGACGTTTGGTCGCTGCTGCGCCCACGAAAGTTCAGCCCAAGCTTGTAGCGAGGTACGGCAAGCTGCCTCTCAGCTTTGAGGCCAACCGGGGCCAGACCGACTCCCGCGTGCGATTCCTGGCGCGGGGCGGCGGCTACACGATTTTTCTCACCGCTGACGAGGCCGTCCTGGCCTTACAGAAGTCGTCAGTGGTCAGTGGTCAGTCGTCAGTAAGTGCGGGTGTAGGGCCGCCCTTCAGGTCGGCACATGCGGGTGTAGCGCCGCCCTTCAGGTCGGCAGGTGCGGGTGTAGCGCCGACCTTCAGGTCGGCAGGTGCCGGACTAAAGTCCGGCGCTACAACATCAGTTGATAAGCCCACAACTGACAACGGACCACGGACCACGGGCAGCGTTCTGCGGATGAAACTTGTGGGCGCAAACGCCAAAGCCACAGTGACGGGCGCGGAGGAACTGCCGGGCAAGAGCAACTATTTCATCGGCAACGACCCCAAGAAGTG
>JBEKAD010000613.1:0-3786 GCA_050018435.1 Terriglobia bacterium | reverse complement strand
CGAAAAATGCCGACCTAAAGCGTGTTGTTACGCTGACCTTTAGAGCCCACCCCTTCACTTCGTTCAGGGCAAGCTCTGAGCACCGCGAATGGGTCAGCACGTGCCGACCTAAAGGTCGGCGCTACAAAATACCGCGGCTTCCCACGATGTACTAGAAAAAAAGGGGTTAGCGATGGATAGCGAAAATCATGCAAAAATCTATATCATTGAAAATAAAGCTGTAGCGCTGACCTTTAGGTCAGCACGTGCCGACCTAAAGGTCGGCGCTACAAAACACCGCGGCTTCCCACGATGTACTAGAAACAGAAGGAGTTAGCGACGGACAGTGAAAACCTTGCAAGAATCTATGTGATTGAAACTAAAACAGTTAGATCATTCCGGGTGATTGGGTAGCGAAAAACGCGGGGGGGGGATGAAGGATAGTTAGGCGATGTTGTTGAAAACACATGGAGAAGGAATGTCCGTTTATCGCCTTCTCGCGATATTGATGAAAACAAACGAGTTAAAATCTATCTCTGGCGATGTTGATGAAAAGAAAGGGGGTTATTGAAAACAAAAGTGGCAAGTGACGAGAAACGGACTAAGTGCGAAGGCGGAAAAGCGGGCAGGGCCTGAAGAGCAGTGACCAGTGACGAGTGACCAGCGGCAAGAAAAAGGCAGACCCCAGGGCGGAGAGGCGGGCAGAGCGAGGTCCTTCGCGGTGTTTGCCCTGAGCGAGCAGGGCGAGATTCTTCGCTGCACCCAGAATGACAGCGAAGGGCTCAGGATGACAGCCAAGCGGGCCGTGTCGGAAGGCGCAAAAACGGGCGGTGCCGACGGCCAAACCCCAGCATGACACACTTCCCCACATCGGCTATCGGCAGTGCCAGGTGAGAGAATGAATCAATTTGCTGACTTCGAAAATCGCAAATCACAAGAGCAGTGACAAGTGGCGAGTGACAAGAAAAAGGCAAAGTCCAAGGGAGGAGAGGCGGGCAGAGCGAGATCCTTCGCTGCTGCTCCGGATGACAGCGCAAAGGGCCGTGTCGGAAGGCGCAAGAACGGGCGGTGCCGACGGACCAACCCCTGCGTGACACACTCCCCCATATCGGCTATCGGCAGTGCCAGGTCAGAAAATGAATCAATTTGCTGACTTCGCAAATCGCAAATCACCCGATCACTCAATCGCCCGATGGCCCGATGGCTCAATCACCTAGGGAGGATTCCATGACGACGAATCGAAGGAGTTTTGCGAAGCGCTTGGCCCTGGCGCTGGGCTTCACAGGGGGCGCGAGCATTGCCAGTTCAGGTTTAGCTTCTGGGCGTGGCCTGATGCCGCCGAACAGGCTAAGCCCTTCTGCCCAGCCCCCTGCTGGCGCCGCGCCCCGCCTGGGAGGATACATCCGCCCAGGAACCATCGAGGTGGTTCACCAGAGGTTTGATTTAGTAGTCGTGGGAGGCGGTATTTCCGGCACCTGTGCAGCGATCAGCGCCGCTCGCAATGATGTCAACGTGGCCCTCGTTCACGAGCGCTCTGCCCTCGGCGGAAATTCCTCCAGCGAGGTCAGACTCTTCCCGGAAGATACCAGCGGGTTTAGCCCCTGGATCAAAGAGTCGGGAATACTGGACGAGATCCACACCGAGGAGAGGGTCCGCAACTGGGAGCCGTATACCGAGGGCTTGATGAATTCGCACTGGGACTTGGTGCTCTATGAGTGGGCCAAACGAGAGAAGAACCTCACGCTGTTTCTCAACACGACCATGCGGGAGGTGGAGATGGCCGATGCAGCGCATATCCTGGCGATCCATGCGGCGCAATTAGGAACGGAGAAGGAATTCATCCTCGAGGCGCCCCTCTTTGTGGATGCCACCGGGGATGGCGTTCTGGCCTATCGTTCCGGCGCCGAGTTCCGCTGGGGTATCGAGGCGCGCTCGGAATATCAGGAGCTCTTAGCCCCGGAGAAAGCCAGCGATGGGTTGATGGGGAACACGCTCTTCTTCCGGGCCCGGGACACGGGACGGCCCGTCCAGTTCAAGCGGCCGGAATGGGCCGCCGAGTTCGCTACGGAGCAAGATTTACCTGGCCGCGGTCACGGGTTCTTCGAGGGCGGCTATTGGTGGATCGAGGTCGGCTATCCTCTCCACCCCATCAAGGATAACGAGGCGATCCGGGATGAGGCGCTTCGTCAACTGCTGGGCGTGTGGGACCATATCAAGAACCGCTGCACGGATGATAGCGTCCGAGCACGCGCACAAAACTACGCTTTGGAGTTCGTGGGCTTCTGGCCTTACAAGCGGGAGTCTCGGCGTGTCCTGGGAGATTACATCCTGACGGAGAAGGATGTTCGCAATCCCTCTGTTCATGCCGATGACCTCGCCTACGGTACCTGGGGCATCGATATCCACGTCCCCGGGGGCATCCGGGAGCGACACGTTCCACCCTACCCGCCTCCCAAGAGCGAGGCCAACTTTAAGAAGTATGGGACGATCCCTTACGGGATTCCTCTGCGTTCCTGTTATTCCCGTAATGTCCGGAATCTGCTGGTTGCGGGTCGGCCCATCAGCGCCAGCTACGTCGCCTTTGCTTCTTCCCGCGTCTTGCCGACCGGGGCGATTGTGGGGCAGGGCGTCGGGGCCGCAGCCGCCCTTTGCACGAAGTACCAGTGCGAACCTCGCACTGTCGGGGCTGAACATGCCAGCGAGATGCAGCAATTGCTGCTCCGGCAAGACGCTTCCATTCCGGGAGTCGTGAACGCCGACCCCAACGATTTGGCGCGGGAAGCCGAAGTAACAGCAAGCAGTGAGGCCATCCTGCGATTTCCCGAGTCGGAGACCTTCCACAAGGCCAAGTTCCCGCTGGCACAACTGTTCCCGGTTTCTACGGAGAGCCTCGAGGGTGTGGAGCTTCTCCTGGAATCGACTGCCAAGGAGCCCGTGACGGTTTCCCTGGGCCTGCGCCGAGCACCGCACGTTTGGGATTTCCGGTCGTCGGAGGACTTGGCGACCACAAATGTAACCCTTCAGCCGAACCATAAAGGCTATGTCCGTTTCAACGTGACCGCGAAGACACAACCCGGTAGCCTTTACTTCGTTCATCTCGACGCCCCTCCCGATGTTGGCTGGGCCCTGTTTTCGGAAAAGGAAGGTGAGCCATCCGTCATCCCGGTCGGTACGACGGCAGCCGATCTTCCCGGCGGCAGCATGTGGCGTCCGTTCACGAATGGCCAGTCGTTCGCTCTTCGGGTGGTCCCTGAGCAGCGCCCGTTCAGTGCGCAGAACGTTGTTCGGGGTACCAACCGTCCGGACCTGTGGTCGAATATCTTTGTTTCTGACCCCGCGCACGGCCTGCCCGTATGGGTTGAACTGCGATTGCCCCAGCCGGTCCGGTTTAATCAGGTGCAGATCACTTTTGACACTGATTGCAACCGGCGAGTTCGGTTGCCACTATTTCGATACCCTGAGTGTGTGAAGAAATATGAGGTGGCCATTGCGACGGCCGCGGGCTGGAGAATCGTGGCCCGCAACGATGACAACTATGGACGCCGCCGAGTTCATGAATTCGAACCCGTACACTCCGATCGACTTCGTATTACCGTCTTCGAAACCAACGGGAACGCGGCCGCTCGAATATACGAGGTCAGAATTTACAACAACACTTGAGCATTCACGGCTGTTCTCCGCAAGCTGAAGGGCGGCAGGTCAGGGTTCCGTCAAAGTCGCGGGTGTCACATACTTCTGGGGCCATGAATGCATTACTTGCGAAGAGACCCCTCACCCACCGCCTTGCGGTCCCCTCTCCCCAAGGGA
>JBEKAD010000612.1:0-3789 GCA_050018435.1 Terriglobia bacterium | reverse complement strand
TTTCTCGACCGCCGCTACCCGGTGGGGGGAATCTATTCGGCTGCCGGGCGCGTTCATGTTTCCGCGCACCCTGCCGTTATCGTCATCAGCAGCCTACTGCTGCGCTTGGCGGCGCGCTTCCCGCTGAAGACCGCTGTGGCGCAGGTTTTCAGCTCGGCGTCGGAGTCCGGCTCGCGAGGCGTGGAAGAGCTTCAGAGGCAGACCGTCAATATCCTGAGCTTCCAGAAAATTCCGCGTCAGACCTTTGGCGCACAACTCGCGTTCAATCTGCTTTCCCGCTTGGGGGGGTCGGGAAAGGGTGAGATGGCGGCGCTGGAAACCCGCCTCCGCCGGCAGTTGCACCACTATCTGGGCGAGCGGGTCCCGCGCCCCGCGCTGCGGCTGCTTCAGGTCCCGGTTTTCTATTCTGTGGGCGTCTCTCTCTACATTGAAACGGCGGAGCCGGTGACGACGGAAGCCGCCACCGCGGCGCTGGCCGGTGAGCGCATCAAAGTTCGGCGGTCCACGCTCGACGCTCCCACGCAGGTCGAGGTCACCGGTTCGAGCGATATTCTGGTAGACCGTATTTCGATCGACGCCGAGCATCCAAACGGGTTGTGGCTCTGGGCGGTAGCGGATAACCTTCACTTGGCGGCCACCAACGCCGTGGAACTGGCCGCCAGCCTGCGCGAGCAGGCCCGCGCCTGAGGACGCGTCCGCAGATTACACAGATTGTGCAGATGGCAGAAATCAGAGAAGGACGAAATTCGAAATTCGAAATTCGAAACTCGGCGCTTACCGGAACTCGCGCAGGGCGGGCGGCCCCTATTGCCCACTACCTACTGCCCACTGCCTACTGCCTAGTGCTTACTGCTTACTGCCTACTGTTCTTCACTGCGTGCGGCTACCACGTGGCGGGCACCGCCAGCCGCATTCCGCCCGACGTCAAAACCATCGCCGTGCCCGCCTTCAAGAACATGTCTTCCACTTTCCGCATCGAGCAGCAGCTCACTTCCGCCGTTACGCGCGAGTTCCTCGAGCGCACGCATTTCCGCATCTTACCCAACCCCGCTGATGCTGATGCCGTCCTGAAGGGGACCGTTAGGGACGTTCGCGCCCGCGCCATCACGTTCGACATTAACACCGGCCGTGCCACCTCCTTGCAGGTGCAAGTCACCGCCGACGTGAAACTCGAAGACCTCCACTCTCACAAAACCCTGTTCTCCAACGGCAATTACGTGTTTCGCGAACAGTATCAAGTGAGTGAATCCCCCTCCGCCTTGTTCGAGGAAGATAAGCCCGCCCTCGACCGCCTATCGCGTGACCTCGCCCGCACCCTGGTTACGGACATTCTCGAGAATTTCTAGCCCAAAGCAAGCGTAGCGCCGACCTTCAGGTCGGCATTTATGCGATCTCACTTAGTGCTGACCTGAAGGTCAGCGCTACTGCGGTCCTCCTCGATCCGGCGCTTCGATGCTCACGGGCCGCCCTTCCCGCGCGGATTGGTAGATCGCCTGCATCACCGCCACGTCGCGCAGGCCTTCGACGCCGTTGGGCGCTGGCTCACGATTACGGCGGACGCAATCCGCCAAGGCATCGAGCTCCAGCGCCAATTCGTTCATGACCTTGTATTTTTTCTCGAACCAACGCCCGCCGATGCGGCCATAGAGGCGCCGCTCCTCATCGTACTGGTAGGCGGGAGCAAGCGTGGCCCAGCCTTTCTCGCCCACAATGTGCAAGAACGATTCCTGCGCCGCGCCCCAACTGGCGGTTCCCTGCATGATCAAGCCGTCGGGGAAATTGAGCCGGAAGGCAATGTTCTCATCCACTTCTTGGAAGACTTCCGGGTCGACGGTCCACTGATATGCCGCCGCTTCCACCGGGTCCTTGCCCGTCACCCAGCGCGCGGTGTTCACGCAGTACACGCCCACGTCGGGAAGCGCTCCGCCGCCCGCCAGCCTGCGGTCAAAGTGCCATGCCGCCCTTCCGCCTCCCGGACGCAGATAAATCGAGAACGCCGAATGGATAATCTTCAGCCGACCCAGTTTGCCGCTGTCGACCAGCATTTTCAGATCGAGCGAGGCGGGTTCAAAGTACTTGCGATAAGCGATCATCAAGCGCACGTGGTGGGCGCGGCAGGCCTCGATCATCTGTTGGCACTCTGCGACGCTAGTGGCCATGGGCTTTTCGCAAAGCACGTGTTTGCCGGCGGCCGCCGCCTGCACGGTGAACTCCGCGTGCGTGCTGTTGTTAGTGGCAATGTAGACCGCGTCCACCTGCGGGTTATCCAAGCATTGCGCGTAGCCGTTGTAAGAGTAGCAATTGCTGGCGCCAAACTTCTTCGCCAGGCGCCGCGCTTTGCGTTCGTCGCCGCTCACCAACGCCACCAGTTGGGCTTTGCGGCTGTTGCGGAAACCAGGCAACACCACGTGTTCAGCAAAATGCCCCAGTCCCACCACTGCATACCCGACTCGACCCGAACCTCCCATGTTGGTTCTCCCTTCCGCAAAGGTATAGACAAGACTTTCCTTCGATTATCAAGCGCTTGTCAAGTTGGCATCGAAGGAGGGGTGCGCGACATAGAAGTTGGAGGTGGAGGTTTTTCTTGATCCATCACGTCCGTCCTTGCGTAGGGGGGCGTTAGGGGTCAGGCGAGAAAGGCGTGGGCAGGGAGGTAGAGCGGGCGTCCCGCCCGCGCTACAAGCTTTTCGCCCTGGTCGGCAGGAGAGGCCCAGCCTTCAACTTTTATGTCGCGCACCCTCGAAGGAGGCTTGAGAAGTAGCGCAGGGTGTATTAATATGCGGTTGGTGTTTTGGTCGAGAACCCGATTGGGTGTGTGCCAAAAGTATGCTGACTTGTCCCAAATGCCATGCGGGTGTTCCGGAGGGGATGCGCTTCTGCCTTCAATGTGGCGGCTTCCTTGCGCCCCCTCCTCCCCCCGCAGCGCCTCCCCTGGGTGCTGATCCCCCGATGCCAGCGGCGCCCGTGGCTTCTCCGGCGCAGTATGGGGCGCCTGCCCCACCGGCCCCTGTGGCTGCTCCGCCGCCGCCACCTAAGGGGCCGCCTACGGTCCCATTGAAAATCGCGCCCACTCCACTGATGGCTCCGCACGCTAGGGTTGCCCCAGAGCCTGCACGCCCCAGCCTCGGCGACGAGATGGTGGAAGTCGACGACGAATCGTTGAAGAAATCTTTTCTGAGGCCGGTCACCCAGCCAGGAGCGGTGCTCTGCCGTTTCTGCAAGGGGCCGCTGGATCTGAACGGGGACTTCTGTGAGCAGTGCGGCGCGCCGGTAACGGAAGCTGCGCCACCCGGAATGATAAAACCCAAACCTCAGCCCGCAGCGCCACGCGTTCCACCACCCGCTGCTCCTGCGCCGCCGCCCAGCAAGCCCGCGCAAACTGCGCCACCCGCGCGTCCGCCCGTCGCGAGCGCGCCTGCCCGTCACCCCAGCGCTGCGCCACCCCCACCGGCCAAGCCTGCCGCGCCCGCGGCGCCGACGCATCCCACGCTAACACGCACGCCAGCACCTGTTGTCCCCACCTCACCACCTACCCCGCCTGCGGAAGAACAACCGTCGGGCTTGGTGGGCCGCCTCAAAGGGCTATTCAAAAAAGGTTAATATCTCACTGTCATCGTGAGCCCTTCGCTGTCATTCTGAGCGCACCAAGGAAACGCAGCCTTAGTAGTACAACGCGGCGGAGCCGCAACCAAAACTGGCGACCATTGCCGATGGGTGATTTCCCATTGCCGATTGAAGGACAAAGGCGTTCTCCCAATTTGCGTATCATTGTGGATGGTTCGGAACTCA
>JBEKAD010000611.1:0-3808 GCA_050018435.1 Terriglobia bacterium | reverse complement strand
GCAGGCTTTGGCCGCACCGGCAAGATGTTTGGGTTTGAACATTACGGCGTCCGTCCTGACCTGATCGCCTGCGGCAAGGGCATCTCCTCCTCGTTGCCGATTTCTGCCGTCATCGGACGCGAGGACATCATGGGTCTCTATCCCCCCGGCTCGATGACTTCCACGCATTCGGGTTCGCCCTTGCCGGTCGCCGCCGCGATTGCGAATTTGGAAATCATCCAAAAAGAGAACCTGGCGGAGCGCGCCGCGCGCCTGGGCGATATCCTGATCCCCGAGTTGCGGTGTATTCGCCAAAAGCATCCCCAGGCGCTGGGATGCCTCCAGGGCAAAGGCTTGGTGGCGGGAATTCAAGTGGTGAAACCCGGCTCGAAGACTCCTGACCCTGACACGGCGTTGCAGATCAATGTCGCCTGCTTCCAAAAGGGCGTGCTGATGTTCGCGCCCGTCGCCGCCGGCGGTGAGTGCGTGAAGATCGCCCCGCCCCTCACCATCGCGGAAGACGCGCTGCGCGAGTCCTTGCAGGTTTTTGAAGAAGCCGTGGACGAGGTCTTAAGGACTGAACATCGATAAACAGGATGAACAGGATAGACAAAAAGCTGAGACCCAAAGATAAAAAGCTAACGTCGAAATTCGCCGAATCCTCATCAACGCGGGTTTTGTTCCGTCTTTTTATCCTGTCTACCCTGTCCATTCATGTGAACAAAGGATTTCAAACATGGATATCCAGAATGGACACGATAAAGAACTAAAGCACGAGTCGATTACAGGGAGCGTGATCGGTTGTGCCTTTGAAGTCATCAACGAACTCGGGGCGGGTTTTCTGGAATCGGTCTATGAGAAGGCTTTGCTTCTGGCGCTGCGACAAAAAGGCTTGTCCGCGTTGTCCCAACATCCGGTTAAGGTGATGTTTAGGGGGGAATGCGTTGGAGACTTTTATGCGGATCTATTCGTTGAGGAGAAGGTGATCGTCGAGCTGAAAGCGGTCAAAGCCCTCGCCCCCGAACACCAGGCACAGATCATCAATTATCTGAACGCCACCGGGATCGAAGTCGGCTTGCTCATCAACTTCGGCAACCCGAAACTTGAATACAAGCGCTTCACCAGAAGCAAGCACTACAAACATGGATAGACAGAATAGATCAGGATAGACAGAAGGCTAAGACTCGAAGGCAAAAAGCCGACGTCGAAGTTCGCGGAATCCTCATCGATGCGGGTTTTGTTCCGTCTCTTCATCCTGTCTATCTTGCCCATCCATGTGAATACAGGAACGCGGCGCTGTGAACGGGGGCGGGCATGGGCTCACCTGGCCGCAGCGCTTCCCACAGAATTTTGTTCAACGCGTCGGGGTCGGCGCGATCCAAATCGGAGAAATCGAGCTTGGCTGACGCTACGGCGCCCGGGCCCGTCTCCGGGTTCTTGGCTTGGAGATCGGTTTGCGGCGTGCGGGTCTCGAAGGCCCAGAGGTTCGGGTGGCTTTGGAAGGAACGGTACATGGGCGTGGCGGCGCGGTCGTATTGCGTCATGGTTGGCAGCCCCAGGATCAACTCCATCGTGCGCACCATCGAAGCCGTGGTGTAGTGCGTGCTGTCGATGAATCCCTGCCTGGTGTAAGGCGAAATCACCAAACCTACGGTGCGATGCACATCCACATGGTCCGGGCCGTTCTGCGCGTCGTCTTCAATCACAAAAATTGCGGTCTCTGGCCAGAAGCGCGAATGGGTGATAGCTTCCACCATCCGTCCCAGCGCCAGGTCGTTTGATCCCACCGTCGCTTTGGGAGTGAAGGCGCCCGCCGACAAGCCATGGGTGTGATCCTCGGGTAGACTCATCACCATGAACTGCCACCAGTCGCCGGTCTGGTCGGCCCGCCGCAGGTCGTCAATGAAGAATTTCACCCTGTCGGTATCACGGCCCTTCATGGCCGTCAGCCACTCCTTGCTGAAGTGGTCCTGAAGGCCTGACACTGAGCTATATTGCGGCGCGTGACCGGGATCGGACGTAAAATGCGCGAACTCGCCATAGCTGATGTAGGTGATCCCGTGCTTGCGGCAGTTGTCCCAAAGATAGCCTGCCGGCGAAGCCGTGAGTCTTTCATCCGCCTTGGGCTCGCCGCGGCGACTGTAACTGGAAGGCCACGCCTTCTCGGTAAAGTTCGTCGCATAAGCCGCGTTCGACCACTGGTGGCCGTCTTCCGAGACTTCGCCGTTGACGTAGAGGTTGTCGAGGATCACCGTCTGATTCGCCAGTTCATGGGCATTGGGAGTAATGTCCTTGCCAAAGAGCACGAGCTTGGGATCATTGTTCCCCCGGCCGAGATCGCCGAACACCTGATCGTAGGTGCGGTTTTCGCGGATGATGTAGAGCACGTGCTTGATGTGACTGAACGCCTCGCGGGCTTGTGCCTCGTCTTCCTGCGTGGTGGCCTGCTGGGGCTTGGGAACATTGGCAAACACCTGCTGCGTATACGCCTTGAGTTCCTTGGGGCGCGGCACAGCGATGATTTCCAGATGGCCGGAGAGGATGTCACCTACATAGTCAAAGGGGGTCGAAGGATCGGGGGCTTTACTCGGATGCATTCCCAGCACCGGCACGGTCGGGCGCGAGCCCATGCCTTTGCCGGTGGCCACCAGCAACTTCTTGCCATCGGTAGTGACGCCCACTGCGCTCGGATACCAGCCGGTGGGAATGAATCCGAGGACAGCCGAATCGGCCTTCCGCGCGATGCTGATCATCGCCACGTCGTTGTTGTCAGCGTTGGCAACGTAAAGGAATTTTCCATTGGGGCTCACCGCCAGGGCGTCGGGGGTCGACCCGACCGGGTCTTGCGGATCGAGCGAGGTCTTGATGGTCTCGATGACCTTCCCGTCGGCAATGACGCTCACGCTGTTCGATCCCGCATTGGCAACAAACAGCCGGCCGTCGGGGGCGTAAGCAAGATCGCTGGGATGCGTTTCCACCTCGACACGCGAAATCTCCTTCAGGCTGGCGGGTTCCAGCAGACTGACCGACTTATCCCCCCAGTTGGAAACGGCCACGGCCTGGAAATCGGGTGAGAGGGCAATGCCGAAGGGGCGATACCCGACCTTCACCGACGCCTGCACCGATCCATCCTCAGCATGCAGCTTGTAGACGGTGTCTGCCTCGGTGTTTACGACGTACAATGCACCGTCACGCGCCGCCGCCACCCCAGCGATGAATCGGTCCTTTTCCGCCAAACCCGCAATGGAGAGACCGGGCAAGGGGGCGAGTTGATCTTTCTGCAAAGAAACGCGGAGGATGGGCCTGGAAAGAGATTCGCGAACCACGGCATCGACGGGGGTTCTCGACAAATTGCGCTCAAACCCCATGGGGAGCGGGCCCCCGCCGGAGACAAAGACGGTCGAGCCGGCGGAATCCGCCGCCAGCCCTGCCCAGTCTTTCCCCAACTCGAGGGTGTGCAGGATTTTGCCGCCCGCGATGTCCACAATGCTCAAGGAGTGGTCGTGATACCCCCCGGTCAAGACCAAAGCTCGGCGGCCATCCGGCAAAGGAAGCACCCGCAGCGGCATGTCGCCCGCCAGCGCCACAATTCTTCCGGCGGGCGTCACCTTCCAGCCGTTGGGCAACACGGTGGGTGACCCGCTCTGATCAGCGGGCGCCACCAGCGCCGCCAGCAGAAGAAAACTTGCCACACCCACGAGAGCACCACATACAACCAGTTTCCATGTAGGTCGCATAAATCCTCCCCGCATACGGAGCGAAGCTTTGGAGTGCGGCAGCTTGCTGCCGCTTTGCCACCAGCCAGCTTGCTGGCTGGGAATTGTGCATG
>JBEKAD010000610.1:0-3810 GCA_050018435.1 Terriglobia bacterium | reverse complement strand
CCTTGCCGCCATTTTAGCGCGGTGTTAACTCCCAGCATCGTGACTCGCGAACCCTCCCGCGCGCGGAGCGATCGCAGCGTCAGACTTTCGCCGGGCCATTTCAGGCTGATGGCATAGACGTGCCTGCCGTCCTTCGTCCGGGTGAATCGGACGTCGTCTCCGTCGTTAAAAGCACTCCAGGGGCGGGTGTCGTAGATGGCCTCGCCGTTCACGTTGAGCCACTTGCCGGCGTACTCCAGGCGCTCGACCGCCTCTTGCGGAAACGTTCCATTCGGCATCGGGGACACGCCCGGCATGAAGTTCCCTCCCTTGGACACGACATCGATCAGGGTGGAGAGCAACCACTCCTTGGACTTGAACTCGTCATTCGGCTCGTACGCCCATCGCTGGGTCAATTGCTCGATCGCTTCCCAAGCGATGCCGGCCACGCGAGGATCGTGGAGCCCGTTGGGAACCCAATGCTCGGGGTTGGAGTAGTCGGCATAGGCGCCGATGCCGCGGTTGCGCATCATCACATCCGGTTGGAGCGATCTTGCCATCTTCACGATCTTGACCACCTCCGGCCGAGCGCCCGGGGGCAGGCCCTGATCGAAGGAAAGGATGTCGAACTTGCCATACTGGGTGCAGATCTCGCGCACGCTCTCATAGGTGCGCTGCATGAAACGGTTCCACTCCTGAGGATGGGATTCCCGGCTGTACCCGGCCTCGTAAAAAGGACTGCGGTTGTCGCCCATGAAGTCCGGATCATGCCAGTCCGTCCAATTGTAGTAGAGCCCAATGCCCATGCCGCGCTTCCGGAAGGCCTCCACCAGTGCGCCCACAATATCCTTCTTGAAGGGAGTATCCATCACACTGTAGTTGATGGAGCATTTCTCCGTGCGGCCGATTCCTGCTTCACTCCGCTCTTCGTAGGGAGCTGCGACGCGGCGGATCGACTTCACTTTGGTTTTCGTGTCGTACATCGAAAAACCATCGGCGTGCCGCGTCGGCATCACGAAGTACTTCATACCGGCCCGCTGGGCAAGGTCGGCCCATTGGTCGGCATCGAAGGCCGTCGGGTCAAAAACTTCGTATAAGGTAAAGTATATTTTCTGGAATTCCGGGCTGGAGCCCATCAATGGCACCGAGGCATCAAGACTCAAGACGGAATAGACGCCGAAGTGGATGCGCATGCCAAACTTCCAGTCGCGCCATCTTTCCACGGCGGCGGGCGGCGCATGTTGATAATCCGGGTCGACCGTGCCGTCCCATGCTTTCCAGAAGTCTTGCGCGGCGGGCATGGGGCGAGGGGCGGCTAAGGCGTTAAGACTAACGGCGCCCGACTTGCCCAACCCTAATCCCGCCAGGGCTCCCAGTGCCGTTGAACTCTTGAGGAATTTCCTTCTCTCCATTGCCCTGCCCTCCTATGGGGCTTCCGCGAGGAAGTGTAGCGCGGACCTCTGCTGTTGAGGTCCGCGGCTCGTCCTGTGCAAATACCACAAATCTCAAAGACGGAAGCGTGCGCCATGCAGGGTTCTTCGCCTCGGTACATTCACTCCATGCCGCAGTAAGAACCGCAGACCTCAACCCCGGAGGTCTGCGCTACGCCGCCGCGCCACGCCTCCTACCCTTCCTCGGCCTGAGCAAGTGTAGCGCGGACCTCTGCTGTTGAGGTCCGCGGCTCGTCCCCTAAGGGCAAGGAAAAGCCGCGGACCTACAGAACAGGTCCGCGCTACCCTTCTCCTAAACTCCTCGTGAAGGATCCGGGCTAACTGGGCTGGCTCATCTGCACGCCCGTGGTAGTAACGAAGTACTTCGCCAGCATATTGGGCCGCTCCCACGCGGGCATGGAGTGCGGCGATTTCAGATATTCCAGGAACTGCGCCACCACTTGACCAAAGTGCGCTTCGTGGCCCACACGGTAGCGATCGGGAATGGCAATGTGCAACTCGTCGCCGGCGGTTTCACATTCGATCCCCGGATAAGTCTCCTGGAGGCGCTCGATACGGGCGCGCACGGCTGTGGCGACGGCGGCGTGACGCTCCGTTCCGCTCGGCGCCACGAACAATTCCGGCCGATAATTCTCCTTAACCGTCTGGCGCACCTCGACGCTCGCGTTAGTTCCCCGGTAGATGGCATGATGAAAATCCACGCCCGCCGGTGACTCCCAATTCCATAGCACTTTCAGCCGCACTTGGGCTCCCCGAATTTTGTAATCCACCTGATTGTTGCAGAAGTAATCGAATCGGTCGCCGTGAACGTAAGGGGCAAGCTCGGCGGGAAAAGTCGCGGCGCCGGTGATCTGCCGAAACTGCGCTGCCGTCATGGGAGTCGCCCAGCGCTTGCCGCCCTGAACCTGGATGTCCTGGCGATAATTGAGGGCTTGATCGGGAAAGAGCGTCCACTGCACCAAGTCCACCAAGTGCGTGCCAACATCGGTGAGCCCTTCCCCTTCATCCAGGATGTCGAAGAAAAACGGGGGGCGCGGGTTTGGGGCTCCGGCGACAGTCTTGAGAATGTGATGGGTGCTTTCCATGAAAACACCCGGATGGTCCGGGTCAGCGGGAATCACCGTGCCAAAGACGGCCGGGTCATTCACCAGTTCGCGCTGAAGAATCGAGGTGATTTCGTGGCGCTCGGTCATCATATCGTAGGCCACCAGCCCCTTCTGGTCGGCCAAAGACAGGGCGAACTCCAGCGCGGGAAAATCCTCGGCGCGGATAATCCAGGGCTTGTCAGACAACACATTCAATCCCGCCTCCAGGGAGGCTTTGATCTTGCCGATTTTGATGCGATTGCGGCCCGCCAGCACCACCACATTGCCCGGCCGCGCGGCGATCATCTCTTCGAGCGACCTGGGGCTACAGTGAATATCCAGTTCCCAGCTCGTCGGGTTGTCAGGCCGGCTGTTGAATTGTTCGAGGAGCTTCAAGTGCGCCAGCAGATCCGGACCGAGCGGAGCGTAAATGGCAACGCGCTTGGCAATTCCTAATAACATCTGCTTTTGCACGAGAGCGGCGTGGAAGTGGGCAGGATCAAGCGTCATAAGTCTGACGAGGGCGGAATCTCCCATATGTTCGACCATTCCTCGCGGGGGCCGTGAACAACATTCGGGCTCTGGGGATTGCCCCGCGGACAAATTGGAATTTGCGGCGGACCCGGCAAGCAGCGCACTGGCGCCTGCCGTCTGCAAAAATCTCCGCCGGTTGAGTTGCTCGTACGGCATTATATGCTCCCAAACAAGGATTGGGCGTTCAGGATTGCCCGCCGTGGAGCGGACCTGTCCGCCCGCAAATTAGAGTCTCGCACAGAATGGGGTTTTTTTCCCTAGTTCAAATTTGACCCGGTGGATTTATGGTGGTGCTGACCCCCTCACCCCCACACGCAAGACGTGGGGCCCCCTCCGCCTTGCTGTCTTCCCTCTCCCCCAAGGAGGCCGTCTCAGAACTGGCAAAATTGCAGTTTTTATAACGAATAATCAATAACTTGCGTTGTACAAAAGTATAAAATACCTAGTTTTGAGACAACGTCCAAGGGGGCGAGGGAAGAAAAATTCTTAGTTTTTAAATGGCGGGACGCTGCTCCCTTGTGCTGCCAAGAGTTTTGACTTATAAATACCCTCAGCGGGAAAAGTGGGGCAGGGATTCTGCTGAAAACCGCGTAGGGCTTCCTGGGAACCGAAGCGGGGGACAGTATGCCAGTTGAAATTACCAAACGCGATTACAGTCTCACCGGGCGCGACACCAAGCTCGCCGAGGAGCGCGGGCTGGCCAACGCCGAGTGGTATACCTGCAAAATCTCGCGCCAACGGTTGAAGGAACTCATGCAGCG
>JBEKAD010000609.1:0-3817 GCA_050018435.1 Terriglobia bacterium | reverse complement strand
AGATCCTCCGCGCCACCGAACTCCATCATTCCTGCCGGTGGGGAGGGCAGGGTATGCGCCAGACAGATCCGAAACCCCCGGCGACCACCGAGGATTTGGGCCACGTACGTCACCGCTCGCAGCGAAGCGAGTGACTTGTCGACAACGACAAGCAGTTTAGTGATAGCCAATTCGGGTCTCCTCGAGTTTCGCTTCGTTCGGGGGCAAGACTTCCATCAGATGGATGCCATAATACTTACATCAATCAACCTTTGCTCGCTGCACGGCTATGTTGTTCAGCTACTGGCGCCCAATAAGGTGACCGGGCGTAATAGTTGTAAAGCCTGTGCTCGTATTCGCGAGTGACAGGAATAGAATCATTCCATTCCGGGCCGTTCTGGATGGTTTCACGGTTGAGGTCGACGTAAACTTTGGACTCCGGCCAACTCACTTTATTGATCCACTGCGGCGACAGCAGCACCTTTTTGCCGGGCCACCAGTTTTGCGTATCCACCTCGAGGTATCGAATGGCCCAAGTTTCATCATCCACAATAAAGTCCTTCACGTGACCGATTCCGCCATCTGCTGCCTCAATGTGATACCCGGTCACCTCCAGGGTGCTGCGGAGATGTGAATCAGCCGACTCCAGTTGCGGTCGGGCTTGCGCATTTATTGCCTCGGCCACTGCTTCCTGTTGGACCTCCAAGGCTGCGGGGTCACTAAGCCCAGCCCAGTAATACGGGTATCCGTAATACCCGAGGTGCAGGGCCTCGTGCTGCCGGGAAACGGGCTTGTGGGTGTCAATGGGCGGGCTGTCCTCAACCTGCTTTTTGGTCAGCGATACATCAAGGAGCCTTGATTGCCAATCCACATGGCGGAGGGCAAGGGGCGAAACGAGGACCAGCCGGCCACCCAGCCAATCCCCGGCATTGGCGACCAGGTAGCGGATGGCCCAGCTTTCATCGTCAAAATAGAAATGATCCACTATGCCCATCTCCCCATCGCGGGCCCGGATCGTAAAACCTTTTAAACGGCTGACATTTCTTAACATGGTCTTGTCCTCCTTGGTGTCATTTACCTACTAATGGGATTATCTCGCACCGGCCGCGGCGTTTTGCGCACGCGCGGCGATGTGTAATGCCACTTCCACCGGTTGGGTTGTCTGCATAATATCTTTCGCCTTGGCCACCTCATCCGCAGTGCCGTGGGCCAGGACTAGGAACTTGTCTGACCCGATCGCCGTCTCGTATTTCACAACGCTGTCCTTGGGGATGCCAATGCTGCACAGCCCTGCCCCGATCGCCCCCAATCCGCCCATCACCGCAGCGCCCTCGAGAGCGCCGACAATCCACGCGACGAGAGGGCCGGCTACCAAGACCGGGCCGATGCCAGGAATGGCGAAAAAAGCGGATCCGAACAGCATCCCCCAGAGCCCACCCCAAAAGGCGCCGAGCTTCCCCCAGTACTTCATCCGGTCGCCGGTGTTGTAGTACCCCACCACCTGCTCGTCGGTGTGATAGTCCTTGCCGACGATGGACAGTTTCTTCATGTCAATCCCAGACCTCTGAAGTTCCTTCACCGCTTCCTCTGCCTGGGAATGGCTGTCGTAAATGGCTACCACCGCGTTCGTTTCTGACATGGCTTGCTCTCCTCCTTCTCCGTAAGGATTGCGTTGCTTGTCGGCGTGATTATCATTTACCTGGATTAACGAGGCACTCTTCTTGTACCGTCTAGACGGTGTCGTCGCGCAGGAGCACGCTGGGCACGCCACCAAAAAAGCCTGCATCCACGACTCCCCCGTGGCCCTGAGCGGCACCGATCTCTTCAAATCCGAGTAAGACCCCGCGTGCCGCACAAGCGACGCAACCTATTTCCGTTCGACGCTCGGCCCCGTATGACGAATGACAAATCAAAGTGATCCCGAATGATCTGAAAAGGGAGGGGGGCCATCGGGCCCTGGCGCGCTGCGGCGAGCCCGTACCAGCTTGTTGCGAGCCCGCACCAATTCGTCGCGAGCCGCCTGTTCCCTGCGGATTTCCTCTTCGGCGCGGAACCAATCCTCTTCCGGTGAGCCGATTGGGCAACCACGCTCTTCCCAAATACGGTATGCCCGGAGAGTGATCTCCTCATGCGGTGAATTCTGGGTTTGTGGCGTCACTAGATCATCATTCATGACCGTTATCTCCTTAAGCGTTTCACTGGCTGTTCACTGCCCGCCTTCTTTGGCTTTTCGTGCGCCCATCCCAGGTCGTCCGTCGATCTGTGTTTCAACCCGGTCAGTTGGCAAAGTCGTGGTCTACGGGAACCAGCTGATATGTTTATACCCACCGGCCGTTCCCGTGGCTACCCAGTACTGCTCACCGATCTGGTCAAAAATGCTCATCAGTTTGTGACGAGGAACTACAGTGTGGACCGGAGGGAGATCACCGAGGGTTCAGCAAGGAGGCGAATCGTGCGAGCGCAAACTCGAGACCGCGCATCCTTTCTCTACGCGATCCTGAGGCGTTTGAACACGGGAACTTTGGCAACGTCCAAGATGAAGGCAAAGACCGCTGCCGCCACGAGCATTCCTCCCACAAAAAATATAGGCAGAGGAGCCATGGCGATTCCGAAAGTCGCCAGCGTGGAGGCAATCAGCACATCCACTACCGACGATCCGATGAGCCACCGGCTGGGACGAGCGGACCCCAGGCGCTGGCGTTCTCGATTCGTATAGGTCGTGGCTTGATTGCCGAACACGATGGCCACGAAGGCCAGAGTTCTTAGCGTTTCGATTCCAAGGCCCAGGCGGAATTTGGCGATGGCCAGGACGGCGGTGCAAAAGACCAGCTCGGAGATTCCCATGAAGACACCGGCGATCGTCAATTCCCCGATTCGCCAGGCATTGGGCATCGGGGACGGCCGCACGTTGTCCGTCGTCAAGGACATGCCGAGGAGGTCGCCGGTGAGCATGATAATAACCATCAACATGGGAGTCAGGATTGCGTGTCCGGTCATGACCAGACCCACCGCCAGGAAGAGCACCTGCACGGTTTTCTTGGTTACCGAGTTTAGCGCATAAGTCAGGATGCGCTGAAACGTCACGCGGCCTTCTTTTACCGCAGCGACGATACCGCCGAGTCCCGGTTTAGTCAGCACGATGCCGGCCGCTGACTTGGCAACATCGGTCGCGGTTGACACCGCGATTCCCATCTGCGCCTGGCGCAGCGCCGGAGCGTCGTTGGCGCCGTCGCCGCACATACCAACAATGTGGCCGCTCTTCTGGAACGCCTTGACGAGGTCGTACTTCCCCTCCGGGAGCACGCCGGCGAAGACCGCGAAATCCTCGGAGTGTACACTGTCGGGGATGGGTCCGGGTGGACAGACTGCTCCCTCGAGGCCTACCGCGTGAGCCACGATTGCTGCCGTCGCCGGGGCATCGCCCGTCACCATGACGGTACGGACGCCCAACGTGCGCAACTCCGTAATGAGCGCCGCCGAATCCGTTCGAGGCGGATCGCTGAGGGCGATGATTCCCGCGAGCTTCACCGCCCCCGCCGGACCCATCGCGACGGCCAGCACCCGAAAGCCCTGGGCCTCCAATTGGCTCGCTATCGTGGACGCATCGGGCGATGGTTCGGTGAGGCCTATGACGGAGGCAAAGGCTCCCTTCACGGCGCGCACGGTGGCGCCGCTCGCATCCACAGCCGTGGCCTCGGACATCTTCGTGGCGGAATCGAAAGGCACAAATTTGCTCAGTTTCGGTAGATCGGGGACGACGGCCTGCGCGGCGGCGGAGCGAATGGCCGCGTCTACGGGATCCTGCCCGCCATCCGAGCTGGCGAGGGCGGCGATTCCC
>JBEKAD010000608.1:0-3821 GCA_050018435.1 Terriglobia bacterium | reverse complement strand
ACCGAGGAGGATCTGAAAAAGATCGAGGCGAAGATGCAGGAGCTCGTTCAGGCCAACTTGCCCAATGAGCGCGTGTATTTTCCGAAGGAAGAAGGACTGAAGGTTTTCGAACAGATGGGCGAGTTCCTGAAATGCCAGTTGATTCAGGAAAAAGCCGACCCGGTGTTTTCTGCTTACCGAACCGGCAAGTTCCTGGACTTTTGCCGGGGGCCGCACATTCCTTCCACGGGACGGATCAAGGCGTTCAAGCTCTTGAGCGTGGCGGGAGCTCACTGGAAAGGTGATGAGCACTCGCACCCGATGCAGCGCATCTATGGAACCGCCTTCTTCAGCCAGAAGGACCTGGATGCCTTTCTCCAACAGATCGAAGAGGCCAAGAAACGTGATCACCGCCGTTTGGGCAAAGATCTGGACCTCTTCAGCATTCAAGACGATGCCGGACCGGGGCTGATCTTCTGGCATCCCAAGGGCGGCGTCATTCGCCGGGAAATTGAAGACTGGCTGCGCGAAGAGCTAACCGCTCGTGGATACGATCTGGTCTTTACGCCGCATGTCATGCGACTGCACTTGTGGGAAACGAGCGGTCACACCAACTTTTATCGCGAGAACATGTTTGGGGCGATGGAGGTTGAGAACGACCAGTATCAGCTCAAGCCCATGAACTGCCCCGGCCACATTCTGATTTACAAGTCGCGCACGCGCAGTTATCGCGAGTTGCCCATGCGTTTGGCGGAACTCGGCACAGTTTATCGTTACGAACGCTCGGGCGTGATGCACGGGCTGTTGCGCGTACGCGGGTTCACGCAGGATGATGCGCACATCTTTTGCATGCCCGAGCAACTGGAGGCGGAGGTTCAGGCCTGCGTGGATTTTGCCTTCCTGGTGCTCAAGACTTTCGGCTTCGACCAGTATCAAGTGGAGCTTTCCGCTCGCGATCCGGGGAATCCCGAACACTACGCGGGCACGGTGGACGAATGGAACCTGGCGGAAGGCGCGCTGATGAACACCCTGAAGCGCATGGATATTCCGTTTAAGTATATGCCGGGCGAAGCGGTTTTTTATGGCCCCAAGATTGACATCAAGCTGGTAGACGCCATTGGCCGGCCCTGGCAGCTCACCACCGTGCAGTTTGATTTCAACCTGCCGCGGCGCTTCGGGTTGGAGTACGTCGGTTCGGATGGGCATTTGCACACTCCGGTAATGGTGCATCGTGCGTTGTTGGGGTCCATCGAACGATTTTTCGGAGTCCTCATTGAGCATTATACGGGCGCCTTTCCCGTATGGTTGGCGCCAGTGCAGGCCGTCGTGCTGCCCATCAGTGATAAGCACGCGGCATACGCCGGGGAGGTTCTGGAAGAACTTCGCCGCGCCAAAGTTCGCGCCCAATTGGACGATCGCAATGAGAAGTTGAATGCGCGCATTCGCGACTCGCAACTTCAGAAGATCCCCTTCATGCTGGTGGTGGGAGATCGCGAGGCCCAAAACCGCAGTGTGGCAGTTCGCCGGAGAGATACTGGCGACGCAGGCTCTCGGCCTCTGGCCGAGTTTGTGGATTGGGCCCGACAGCTTATCGACACCCGGGCTACGAAATGGTAAGCTAGTACCGTTCCAACTTGATTTGGCTAGTGCCAAGTTGCAGAAATGAGCGACACTATTTGTAGCCGGGCGGAAGGACGGGGCTTTAGCCCCTGAAGCGATGCGGCTTCAGGGCCTGAAGGCCCGTTCAATCCTCTGCCCAGGGGCGGCGGGGCTAAAGCCCCGCCCTTCCGAGAGCCATAAACAATCGTGCTTATTAATGCAATTAGGCACTAGGTATTTCACCTGCATTCTACTCAGTGCGAAGGACGGAGAGTGGTCCACCGGTTTAGCCAGGAAAAGTTGGAACGGCACTAGGTAACAGCTTTATACCGGGTGGTCTCCAGGCCGGGACGCAACGTGCAGTTTTTTTGGGCCCCCGTGGGGGATGGGAGGGAAGATTTATCGCCGACCGAATCGCTCGAGTCAATGAAAGGATTCGCGCCAAGGAAATCCGGGTGATTAATGAAGAAGGGGCGCAGCTCGGTATCATGGCTCCCTTCGAGGCCCTGAAAGTCGCGAGGAGTCAGGGCTTGGACTTGGTGGAGGTTGCGCCTACCGCCAATCCCCCTGTGTGCCGCATCATCAACTATGGGAAGTACCTGTATCAGCTCAGCAAGCGGCAACACGAGGCGCGCAAACATCAGAAGTCCATGGGGCTGAAGGAAGTCAAGATGCGGCCCCGCACCTCGACGCACGATTTTGAGACGAAGCGGAACAAGGTGGTGGATTTTCTCCAGGAGGGGGCCAAGGTCAAGGTCACGATTATGTTCCGCGGGCGCGAGATGGCGCATCGGAACTTGGGCTTTGATATGATCGAGCGCTTGATTCGCGAGGTGGGAGATGCCGGGCAGGTGGAAGCGCGACCGCGGCTCGAGGGCCCGAACCTGACCGCCATTCTGATGCCTAAGAAAGCGGCGGGTAAGAGCGGCGGAGCGTCCCCGCGTCCTCCGGCCAGCCAGGCTGGCGCGCCCCCGTCACCCCCCGTCAAACCCAGTGCACCACTGTCGGCGTCGGCCAAGCCCGCCGGGTCGCAAGGATCTTCAGGAGGATAGATTTGGCTAAGGTCACGAAAGGCAAAATCAAGCTCAAGACCCATAAGGGAGCTGCCAAGAGGTTCAAGATTACCGGCAGCGGCAAGATCATGCGTCACCATTCTTTTGCTCGTCACATCCTGACGTCCAAAGCCAGCAAGCGCAAGCGGCGGCTGAGCCAGGCGGCGGAGTTATCACCCTCCAACGTGGCGCAGGTTCGCCGCATGCTCCCTTACGGGAACTAGGTTACAGGTGACAGGTTTCAGGTGACAGGTGCCAGGTGACAGGAAAAGGAAGATGAGTCTGCATTCTGCTTTCTTACCTGTAACCTGTAATCTATTACCTGTAACCTATTTCCTGACACCTGAAACCTGACACCTGAAACCTGTACTTCACAGGGTGCGGGAAGGCTTCGCCGAGGCCCATAGGGTGCCTTCACTGCCCCAAAGTGCAGAAGCTAGAAGTTAGAAGCCAGAAGGAAAGAACCTTCGATCTGGCTTTGTTATTCTAACTCCTAGCTCCTAACTTCTAAATTCTAAGAAAAAGGAGAAACCCATGCCTCGAGTTAAGCGCGGCACTGTGCGCCGCGCCAATCGGAAAAAGCTCGCCAAGCTCACCAAAGGCTATTTCCTCACCAAAAGCAAGCTCTACCGCTCGATGAAGGAAGCCGCGGATAAGGCAGGCCGTTATGCCTTCCGTGACCGGCGTCGCCGCAAGCGCGATTTCCGTCGGCTCTGGATCCTTCGCATCAGCGCCGCCGCGCGCTCGCATGAGCTCACTTACAGCCAGTTTATTCACGGACTAAAAACGCTGGGAATTGAACTGGATCGCAAGATGCTCGCGGAAATGGCCGTCAAAGATCAGTTGGCGTTCACGGACTTGGCGGGTAAGGTGAAGCAGGCGGTTAACAGTCAACAGTCGACAGTCGATAGTCAATAGTCAACAGTTGACAGTTGACAGTCGACAGTTAGGGCTACTCGGAGATTCGGCGGTTTGCGGCCACGGCTGTCCAGATTGGCAAACTCTTCGAGTGGTCCACGCGGCTCTGCCGCCTGCTGCCATGGTTGCGGCACCAAAAGTAAGAATTATTCTTCCCTCTCCCCCTTCTGATCGTGTCCCACATCTTTTGCTGGACACCGGGGGTGCTGATGCTGCTGATGCCCAATCGAGCCCCAAAGGGGCGAACTACCTCAGCCCAGGCCAACGGCCTGG
>JBEKAD010000607.1:0-3833 GCA_050018435.1 Terriglobia bacterium | reverse complement strand
GAACCCAAGCGGTGCCGTACATCGTATAGAGAAGCGACGCGTCGCTGCCATGGATGTAACAGCCCATGGCCAGGCAGAGGCTGAGAAGAATAAGGTCTCCCCCCAGGAGGACCAGTTTGATTTTGACTTGCATCGGAGCCTGCATCGGCGTCTAGGGATCGCCTTTATTTGGAGGCCAATCCCTTTAATAACCTTTCGTATTGCTCCACCACGGCCTGCGGAGAATAGCTACGTGCCATGAATTCTGCTCCGCTCCGCCCCAGGCGTTCACGCAGGGCGGCATCATGATAAAGGGTCGTGAGGGCCCGGCAAAAATCTTCCACGTTCCCCGGCGCGGTAACGATGCCGGCGCCTCCGCTACGCAAGACATATGCCAAGTCAGAGTTCTCATCCACGCTCGCAACCACCGGACGCGCGGCGAGCAAGAAATTATAAATGCGGCCGGGAAACGATGTCTTGCCCACCCCCGGCTTGGACGTCAGGACGAAGACATCGGCGGTGGCCAGCATTTCGGGGAGCAACTCGCGGGGCTGCGTCGGCAGAAACTGCATATTGGCCAGACGGCGTTCGCGGGCAAGTCTCACCAGATCTGCCTGCTTCGACCCTCCGCCGATCACCAAAAAGAGAAGGTCCGGAATTGCGGCCAGCTTCGCCGCCGCGTCCACCAGCAATTCCGTACCATGAGTGTACCCGATATTGCCCGCGTACATGACCACATACCTGTCATCGAGCGCGTGCCGCCGGCGGAAGGAGTTGGCTCGGGAAAGAGGAGTAACGGCGGTGGTATCGACGAAATTCGGGAGGGTGACCACTTTCCCCCGGTCAATGCCCCGCGCCGCTATAGCCTCCACAAAGGACTCCGTGATCACCGTGATCCGGTCCGAGGCCCGGTAGATGCGAGTCATCAGGCGGCTCATGGCGTGTATCAGCCAACCCGCCCGGACTTCCTGGCTGGCGAGATAAGCATCCGGAAACAGGTCCTGGGCATTGTAAATCACCGCGCAGCGGCGCAGGGCCCGCAGTAAAAGGGCATTGAACCCCAGCCAAAATGGTGGCGAGACAATGATGACAGCCTCGGGGCGCTCTGTAAACAGGCCCGCGATCAAGCTGGTCAGCGTGAAACTGGCGTAGTTCACAAACTTCGCAACTTTTCCCTCCGATTTCGGGAACGCCCAACACCGAATCACCTTCACGCCCTCGCGGACTTCACGCCGGAAAGGCCGCCACCAGTAACCCGGAGGGACGCGTGGGAGTTGGTAGTGGGGCGTGCCCGCGAGCACGGTCACTTCGTGACCGCGTGCGGCGAGTTGCTGCGCCAGGCCGGTGATCACGATGGCATTGCTCGTGAACTCGGGGGCGTACTGGATGCTGAGGATCAACAGGCGCAAGGGATTCTTGTGGGCCAAGCCGCGGGAGTACGCCTGCGGTTAGGTCCTCCTTTCCGGAGGGATGGTTTCGGCCTCACGGCTCGCGGCGCGGGGCGCGGGTGCGAGTTGCTCGAAAATCCGGTATACCTTTTCCGCGCCCTGCTGCCAGGAAAACCGCGTGGCGCGCGCCACGGCGCGGCGTGAGAGCGCTTCCCGGAGGGATGCGTCCGAGAGCACCTCGAACATTCTATCGGCAATGTCGCCGGCATCTTCACCCTCAAACAAAACCGCGGCGTCGCCACAAATATCGCTCATGGGGCGGCGCCGGCAACAGAGAATCGGCGTCCCGCAGGCCAGCGCCTCAATCAGCACCGTGCCACACGCTTCCAGCAGCGAAGGGAAGACAAAACATGAGGCGTGGCCGAACAGCAAGGGCATGTGCTGATGGGGAACATAGCCGAGAAACTTAACCCGCTCAGCGCAGCCTTCGATGGTGAGCAGTTGTTTGACCGTGCCCATATACTGAGAATCCCACACGCCCCCCGGAATCACCAGCGGCATGGTGACCTTGCCCGCCTTCACCAGGGAAACGTAGGCCTTGGCCAGATTCAGCAAATTACCGTAACCCGCCAGCCGTGTCACCGAGAGAATGTAGGGTGGCTCCAGCCCCAAGTGCTCGCGCAGCGATGCGGCGGAGCCCGGTGTTGGGGGACGGAAGCCTTCCGTCACTCCGGGGTAGCTGACGATGATTTTATCCGGCGGCAGATGAAAACGCTCGACCAGGAATTCTTTCTCCCACTCGGAAATGGCGATGATTCTGTGGCTCCGTCGGAGGGAGAGCCACGTCATCATTCGCAATAACCAAAGGCGCGCCCGCAGGTGAAGCGCGTTGGGGAATTGCCCGGCGAAGAAGGGCTCGACATTCTGGATGATGATGATGCTGGGGGTGGGCGAGAGGAGAATCGCCATGTTGTGAGTTGTGTAAATAGCATCGATCCGTTGCGCGCGGAGAATCCAGGGAAGAGTTAGCTGTTCCCAAAGCACGCGCAAGGTCCCGGACTTGGGCGCCCAGCGGGGCGAGTGAATGCGGAAATTCGGCTGCCGCACGTCCCACTCGCGAGCGTTGGCGGCGGGAAGAAAAATCTCGTAGTGGTTGGAGCGGTCCAATTGCGCTAAGTGGGGGAGAAAATTCTTCAAGTACGTAAGGCTGCCGTACGACGTCGCCGTGAGCCCGAGAATGGCAATATTCATTATTCCGTCCACCCCAGCGCGAGCCCGCGCCGAGCCGCTCCCGTTGTGCCGCGAGAAGCCAAAGCGCTCGGTTGTACTCTCTTGGGCATGGCGAGCCGGCCTCAGGTTGATTTGTTACGAACGGGCAGCGCCGCGTCAGCATGCGGGACCGGAGGGCGCCATGGCAGGAGCGTCCAGGCGCGCGCACAGGACTTGCATGGCCACATGGAAGAGCATCATGTGAATGTCCTCGACCTTTTGCATGTCGTTTACCGGAACGTGCACGGGCAGTTGCGCCAAGCCGGCCAGCTTCCCGCCACTAAAGCCGCACAGCCCCACCGTGATCGCGCCCTGCTGGTTGGCGTATTCAATGGCCTTCAGAACGTTGGGAGAATTGCCGCTGCCGGAAATGCCAATCACCAAGTCGCCGGGATGAAGGAAATTCTTGAGCTGCTCGACAAACACCTCCGCATAGGAAACATCGTTGGCATAGGCGGTCAGCGTCGCCAGGTTATCGTTCAGGCTCATCACGCGAAAGCGCTTCTCCCGGCCGTACGAAACGCCTTTGTTCAAATCGCCGGCCGCATGGGAAGCGCTGCTGCCGCTTCCCCCGTTGCCCATCAGAAACACCTGGCGGCCTTCCAGGTAAGCGCTCTCCAGGAGCTGCAAGAATTTCTCCGCGGCGTCGGTGGGAATGGCATCCAGCGCCTGCTTGAGGCCTTGGCAATAATCGAGAAACTGTTGGCGAATCATTCCTTTCCTCCTCGTCTGGATTATTCATCATCGGGCCACGAAGGGCAAGCTCCGCGTGCTCTGAACTTATCGGGCCATCGGGCCATTTTTGATTGTCGATTTTCGATTTGTGATTTGCCATTTGCCATCATGTGCCTCGGACTTCGGACATCGGACTTCGGACCGTGTTTCTCGTCACTCGTCACTCGCCACTCGTCACTGCTTTTGAAGTGTGTCGCGGGGGAACAAACCGGCATGGGTTTGGTCAATTGCCCCGCGCAGCCGAAGGTTTGCGTCTCCATGGGATCGACGCTTTGTCCCGGCTCATAACTCCCGCCTTTTCATAAACTTATTGGCCTATGTTGGCATCACACGGTGAAAGTTATTTGTTTTCTGTAATTTATTGGCCCGGCGGGGATTTGAGGCATTTTTTCGCAATTTCGCGGGTCTAACATCATGCTATCTCTTGCATTTTCAACAACTAGTCGGCATTTCCTTATAAGT
>JBEKAD010000606.1:0-3841 GCA_050018435.1 Terriglobia bacterium | reverse complement strand
CCGCGAAGAAAACACTCACCGCAGAGCGCGCCGAGACCACAGAGAAAAGTACTTCTGCTGGCGCGGGTAGAGATCGCGGTTCCTTAGTTCGTTGACCCACAGTTTTTATCTGCGTCTGTTCTCCGTGACCTCTGTGCCTCTGTGGTGAAATCCTTCCAAGGCGCGGCGCAGCGGCACTCCCCATTTTTTTCACCTTGCAAGCAAAGGCCAAGCGAAACTTGCATTCCTCAGAGGCCGCACATAACCTGAATTGCGTGGTGGCCCTCCGAAGGCAGTTGTGGAGAGGCTCCGCCTCTCTGGAACTGCATTTTGGATTTTGGATTTCGGATTAAAGCCCATGCGCGCCCGTTCTCTCTCTCCAATCCTAAATCACAAATCCAAAATGGTTACGGCAGTCGGAGGAGCATAGGAGCCATGCCATTGCAGGAGGATTGATTACCATGAATTTCGACCTTTCTCAAAAACTAGCGACGGACGGCGGTCCGAAAGCCAAGCAGACGCCATTCGGCCATCGCCAACGGCACGGTGACTTGGACAAACGCTACCTCACGGAAGTCATCGACTCGGACATGCTCTTTTTCTACCTCGGAACCAAGGTTCGGGCTTTTGAAAAGCGCTTTGCGGAAATGTACGGAAAGAAGCACTGCATTGCCTGTTCCAGCGGAACCGCGGCGGTCCATATCGCCATCGGGGCGCTGCACCTCCCCGCCGGAAGCGAAGTCATCACTTCCGCCATCACCGACATGGGAAGCCTCACGGGAGTGCTCTATCAGGGGTTGGTGCCGGTGTTTGCCGACGTCGATCCTGCCACCCTTAACCTGGACCCGGAATCGGTGCGGAAACGGATCACTCCCCGCACGGGCGCGATCCTGGCCGTCCACCACAGCGGCTTGGCCGCGGATCTCGATGCGCTCCTGGGCATGGGGGCGGAATTTGGAATCCCCGTCATCGAGGATTGCGCTCAGGCCTTTGGGTGCGAATACAAGGGGGAGTTGGTGGGCAGGCGCGGAGCCATCAACTGCTTCTCGCTGAATCATTTCAAGCACATTACTTGTGGATCGGGCGGCATGGTCGTTACCGACGACGATCACTTGCGTTATCTCAGTTCGCTCTTCCTCGACAAGTGCTACCAGCGTGAAGAGGGAATCCGCAACCCGTTTTTCCTGGCGCCTAATTATCAGATGACGGAACTCCAGGGCGCGGTGGCTTTGGCTCAGCTCAGCCGGGTGGAGGAGTTTACTTCCCGCCGCTATAAGCTCGGGACACTCTGGAAAAATTACTTGAGCGACATGCTGGGCATTTCGACACAGATGGTGGCTCCGGGTTCAAGGCACTCTTACTTCCTGGCCCTGTTTTGTCTCGACCTCAACCTGCTGTCTTGTACTGCGCAGGAGTTTTCCGAAGCCCTGAACGCCGAGGGCGTGCCCAACAAAGCGCATTTGATTACCGGAGGACGTCCCGTCTACCTTTATGACATCTTTCGGAATCGCTCCGCTTTTCCCGGAACTCAATACCCGTTCGTATCGAAAGACCTCGGCTCCGAGCGCTGCTACCAGCAGGGCGATTGCCCTGTGGCCGAAGCCGCCTTCGACCGCTGGATTACCATGGACCTTCACGAGCACTACACGGAGAGGGACATGGAGGAGATCGCTCATGGCATCGGCAAAGTCGCCTATCACTACGCGTCGTGCCGGAGTGGATCAAGATCACTTGGCGCCACGTAAGCGCCTTGCGCCGCTCTGGATTACCCTGGGACTCCTGCTGGCTTTGGGCAGCGCCGCCGCCAAGCCTGCGGCCGATGCCCGCCTCTCCCTCAGCGGCCAGTGGAGGTTCACTCTGGCGCGCACCCCCGAGGAAGCTGAACGCCTGGCGCATTTCTACGAGCCGGCCTTTGACTCGAAGGCCTTCCGCCCCATCCCCGTGCCTTCGAACTGGTCTCTCGAAGGTTTCGAGGAGCCGATGTACGGGAGGTTGAAGGCGGCGGGCGAGGGTTTCTACCTCCACGATTTTCAGGTCCCCGATGCACTCGCGGGCAAGCGCGTGCTCCTGCACTTCGACGGCGTCTGGTCCTCCGCGGAACTGTGGCTGAATGCGATTCCCCTAGGGCGCCACGACAGCGGCTTCACATCCTTCGCTTTCGATGTGACCGAAGCACTCAAGCCCGGCGAAAACCGGCTGGCGGTGCGCGTCCGGCAATTGACCAAAGATTATTTGTTCGACACGAACGACGACTGGTCGCTGGGCGGCATCTTCCGCGACGTCTGGCTTGAGTTGATGCCACGCGACCGGTACATCGACCGCGTCGAAACCTCCACCACCTTCGACGAGCGGTATCAGGACGCCGATCTGAACATCCGCGTCTTGGTGATGCAATCGAGGAATCGCGCGGTCACAGCGGATTACACCTTGCGCCTGGCCCTCGCTGGCCCTGACGGCAAGACTGTGGAACAGGACGACTTGCAGGCGCCTTCGCACAATAACACCGGGCGTGACACCCTTTACAAGATGCGCGTGCGCTCACCGGCGAAGTGGACCGCGGAAACTCCGGCCCTCTATCACCTGCGCGTGGACCTGCTTGAAAACGGCCAGGTGACGCACTCACGCTCGCACGCGGTGGGGTTCCGGGAAGTCTCGGTACGTGGCGGCGTCCTGCGCGTCAACGGCCAACCGATTAAGCTGCGCGGCGTCTGCCGCCACGATGAGTATCCGGACGTGGGCATTGCCACCTTCCCCGAGCATTGGCTGCAAGATATCCAACTGATGAAGGCCGCGAACATCAACGCGGTGCGTACGGTTCACTATCCCCCCGCCCAGGGCTTCATCGACCTGTGTGATGAGATGGGGATGTGGGTGGTGGAAGAATGTCCCATGGGGTATGGAGGCGACCTCGGTAGCGATCCCTCTTTTGCCTCTTCCACCTTGCTCCGGGCTTACGAGACGGTCACGCGCGACCGCAACCATCCGTCGATCATCATCTGGTCGGTGGGCAATGAAAATCCGCTGACCGCGCAACATCTTGCCTCCATGCGCGCGGTCAAGGGCTGGGACCCCACGCGCCCGGTGCTGCTCCCTTGGCATCGCGAGCTTTGGATGCCTCCCGAAGTCGATATCCTTGCGCCTCACTATCCCACGGCGGCCGAGGCCCAAGCCTTGACGGCCGCCTCCGACCGCCCGGTGGTGGCTACGGAATATACCCACGCGCTCGGCGAGGTGGGCTTCGGCGGATTGGAAGATAGCTGGCGAGGCTTGACCGATCATCCCGCGGGCGCGGGGGGATTCATCTGGATGTGGCAGGACCAGGGCCTGAAGAGAACCCGCCACACCGACCACGGTGATGAGACCTACTATTTGCTGAACCCGGAAGGCATCGACGGCATCGTCCGCTCCGACCGCAGCCCGCAACGTGACTATTGGGAAACCAAGGCAGTTTACGCTCCCGTGGACATTGCGGTGGCGAGCCTGCCGTTCCAACCCGGACAAACGAACGTGTGCGTTCCGGTGCGCAACGAATTCGATTTTTCCGATCTCGCCACAGTTGAGATCCGCTGGAAGCTCATGGCCGATGATCGGCAACTGGCGGCGGGCAGCGCGCGCGCTCAAGCCGCTCCCCACACGCTGGGCGGGTTCGATCTGCCCTTGGCTGCCATTACGAAAGTTGAACCCGGCGTCGCCTACTACACCCAGATTTCCTTCCGTCATCCCGACGAAGGTGAGATCACCGAGCGCAGCGTGGAACTGATTCCGGCTGGTCCGGTTTTCCCCCGTGACAAGGCGAGCGTTCCCGTGGAGGTACACAGGGGATCCACGGTTTCGGTAACGGCAAGTCGCACGGTTTATGAGT
>JBEKAD010000605.1:0-3847 GCA_050018435.1 Terriglobia bacterium | reverse complement strand
TTCTGGTCGCGCCCGGCGTTCTGGCCATCATGTGGCAACTGCTTCACGGGGAGCGGCACCGGCTCGACCTTGGCGCCTACAGCAAGGCGCACCTGGAGTTCGTATTGAACAGCCTGCGGAAGAAACCGGATTGAAAGCCGCGAGGTAATCGAGGCGGCGCGGCAAAGGAGAAGGTCCATGCGGTCAAGGGCAAGGTGGGTCACGCTGTTTGTGGCGTTGTCGTTTGCGGGCGGAGCGTCCGTGGATGCGCAACAGACCGCTCCGCGGCGGCTGACGCTGAGGGACGCAATTAGTTTGGCGCTGAAACAGAACCTCAGCGTGCGCGTGGCGAGTACGCAAGTGGAGGAATTGGAAGGCACGCGCGATCGGCGGCGGGCTTCCTTGCTGCCACACGTCAACGGGAACGCGTTAGCCAATCGTGAGAATATCGATTTGGGGGCCATGGGAATTTCCTTTCCCACGGTTCCCACCGTCGTCGGTCCGTTCGACCACTATGATTTCCGCCTCTCGGCGAGCCAATCCTTGATTGACCGCCACTCCTACCACAACTGGAAGGCCAGCGAAAAACAAGAGGAGGCCGCCAAACTCGATTATCAGGACGCGCGCGATTTGGTGATCCGCCAGGCCGCCGGGCTTTATCTTGACGCCCAGGCTTCCGCCGCGGAGGTGGAAGCGGCGGAAAGTCGCGTGACGACTTCGCAAACGCTGGAGAAATTGGCGCGCGACCAACACGCCCAGGGACTGGCAACCGCTGTGGACGAGGTTCGCGCGCAGGTGCAACTGGCGCGGGACCAGCAGAACCTGCTGGTGGCGCGCAACGCTTATCAGACTTCCCTGCTCGTCCTTGCCCATTTCCTCGGACTGAGCCCCGGCGCCCCCCTGGAGTTGGCCGAGCCCTTGAAATTCCATCACGTGGAATCCGCCGACGCAGGCCAGGCGCTTCACACCGCTCTCGAGGCGCGATCTGACTACGCCGCGCTTCTCAAGCAGCGAGACTCACTCCTCGAGCAGCTCAAGGCCTCGCGGGCGCGCTATCTCCCCACTCTGTCGGTCAACGGCGATTACGGAGCGATCGGGCGCGGCTTCGGCTCCATGGTGGGAACCGGCCAAATCCAGGGAACGCTCACTGTCACCTTGTTTGACCGGGACCGCGCCGGAGAGAAGACGGAAATCCAAAGCCGGCTGAAACGCCTGAACGAGCAGATTGATGACCTCAGCCGCCAGATCGAGCAGGAACTGCGCCAAGCGATGCTGGACCTGGAATCCAGCGAGAACCAAGTGACCGTCACCGAAGCGGCCCTCCACCTGGCAGAACGCGAGCTGAGCCTGGCGCAAGACCGTTTTCGCAACGGGGTGACGGACAACATCGAGGTGGTGACCGCGCAGGCCACCCTGGCGAGCTCGCAGGATGACCGCATCCTGGCCCTGGCGCGCCACGCTGACGCCGTAATGGCCCTCGTGCGCTCGCTGGGGGGAACCGAAAAGATTTACCAGACATACCTCGCCGAGCCCTGAGCAATGCGCGTTCGAAAGTCGAAACTCGAAAATCGAAACTCGGTCCGAATTTCGAATTTCGAGTTTCGAATTTCGATTTTCGTGAGGCAGAGGTAAAACAACTATGAGACGCGTGATTCCGCTCCTGGTGCTCTTGGCGATTGGCGGCGCAGTGGTCTACTTCCATCCCCAGTGGTTCCGCCCGCCCACCGCCGGGAATATGCTCAAACTTTCGGGAAACATTGAAGCGCACGAGAGTCTGGTCAGCTTCAAGGTGACCGGCCGCATCATCGCGCTGCCCGTGGAGGAAGGCATGACCCTGAAATCCGGCGACTTGCTGGCGCGGCTCGATAGTGACGATTACCGGCAACAGGTGGCCGTGGACGAATCCGCTACTCGCGTGCGCAACCGGCAACTCACCCTCGGCCTGGCGGGCAGCCGGACGCAAGACATCGAGGCCGCCAAGCTCGCCATGCTCGATGCTCAGGCGGACCTCGAGCAGAAGAAGAAGGATTACGCGCGTTACCAGGCCCTTTACGAAAAGGACGAAATCCCGGGGCAGACGCGCGACTTGGCCGCCACCAATGTCACCCGCGCACAGGCCACTTATGATCGTGCGCAGCAAATCTACAACGAACTCGTGGAAGGAACGCGCAAAGAAGAATTGGCGGTTGAGCGTGCCAATGTTCACCAAGCAGACCAGAACCTGGATTTGTCCCGCATTCGGCTAGCCTATACCGTGCTGCGCGCGCCCTTCAACGGAGTGTTGCTGGTGCGGCAGGCGGAGTTGGGAGAGGTCGTCTCACCCGGCACGCCCATCGTGACCCTTGCCGACCTGGACCATCTGTGGGTCCGGGTGTATGTGCCTGAGACGGATCTCGGCAAGGTCCATTGGGGCCAGGCCGTCGACGTACACACCGATTCGTTTCCTGACAAAACTTATCCTGGGCGCATCTCCTTCATCTCTTCCGAAGCGGAATTCACCCCCAAGAGCGTGCAGACGGAGAAAGAGCGCGTCACGTTGGTTTACCGGGTCAAAGTGGACGTGGAGAATCCCAACCGGGAGTTGAAGCCGGGAATGCCGGCCGATGTCGATATCAAACTGCCGTAGCCAGGACGCTATGAGTTCTTCTCCTGCCATCACCGTTTCCTCCTTGAGCAAGCATTTCGGCGAAGTGCGCGCCGTCGACGGGCTGAGCTTTGAAGTGTACGCGGGAGAGATCTTCGGATTGGTGGGGCCGGACGGGGCAGGAAAAACCACCACGCTGCGGATGCTGGCGGGGGTGATGGGGGCGGATTCGGGCACGGCGAGGCTTGCCGGCTGCGACGTCGTGCGCGACCCGGAAGGCGCCAAGTCGCTCCTCAGCTACATGTCGCAGCGATTCGGACTTTACGAAGATTTGACGGTCGACGAGAACATCCGGTTTTATGCAGATCTCTTTGGCGTGCGCCGCAAGCAACGTGTACAGCGCTCCCAGGAATTGTTGGCGGCAGCGGGCCTCAGTGATTTCCGCAGCCGGCTTGCCGGAAATCTTTCCGGCGGCATGAAACAAAAGCTCGGCTTGGTGTGCGCGCTGATTCATACTCCCAAGGTGCTCTTGCTCGATGAGCCGACCAACGGAGTCGATCCCGTGTCACGGCGGGATTTCTGGCGCATTCTCTATTCCCTGGTGGCCGAGGGCGTGGCGATTCTCACTTCCACGTCGTACCTCGACGAAGCGGAGCGCTGCCATCGCGTGGGGCTGCTCCATAAGGGGCGCATGCTCTTTTGCGATCGGCCGGAGGAATTGAAACGGAAATTTCCCGGCGAGATTTTGGCGGTGCACGCCGCGCAGCCCACCGAGGTGCGGGCAGCTTTGGCGGGCGCGCCTGGCGTTCGCAAGGCGTTGCTGGTGGGTGATCGCGTCCACCTGTTTGTGGACGAAGCCGCTCGCCAGCTGCCGGATTTGCGCGCACGGCTTGAATCCGCCGGCGTCGTTTATGATTCCATCCAGCCGGTGGCGGCGACCATCGAGGACTTGTTTGTATCGGCTGTCGAAAGCGAACCGGAGGCCACCGGGGAAACGAAACCTTCATGAGTGGAAACGAGACCTCGGTGGTGGTCGAGAACCTGACCAAGCGCTTCGGGGCTTTTGTCGCGGTGGACAGCATCACCTTCCAGGCGCACCGTAGCGAGATCTTCGGCTTCCTGGGCCCCAACGGCGCGGGCAAATCCACGACCATCCGTATTCTCTGCGGCCTCCTCATGCCTACTTCCGGGCATGCGCGGGTGGCGGGGGTTGACGTTGCCAGAGAGCCGGAAGCGGTTCGCCAGGAAATTGGCTACATGTCACAGAAATTTTCCCTCTACAAC
>JBEKAD010000604.1:0-3863 GCA_050018435.1 Terriglobia bacterium | reverse complement strand
ATGAGGGGAGCTGACAAATTCGACTGGCGTCGAGGGTACAAATTCTCCACCTATGCCACATGGTGGATTCGTCAGGCGGTCTCGCGGGCGATCGCCGATAAGGCGCGCACGATTCGAGTGCCCGTACACCTGTTCGGGGCGATCAACAAGCAGATTCACACCAGTCGGCAACTCGTGCAGGAGCTAGGCCGCGAGCCCACCTCCGAAGAGATCGCCCAGCGCTTGGAGGTAACTGTCGAAAAGGTGCGCAGCACCAAGAAGGTTGCGCAGCAGCCCCTATCTTTGGGGACGCCCATTGGGAAGGACGGAGAGTCGGCCCTGGGTGACTTAATCGAGGATAAGGCTTTTGTATCGCCGGCGGACGCGGTCATCAACCTCAACCTGAAGGAACAGGTGGCCACCATGTTGAAGGGGCTCACGGCTCGCGAGGAAGCAATTATCCGGATGCGGTTTGGCCTGGACAATGACAGCGGGTGCACGCTTGAGGAAATCGGCCGGACCTTCGCTGTTACTCGCGAGCGCATCCGCCAGATCGAAGCCGGGGTGCTGCGAAAACTCCGCCACCCGTCGCGGTCGGGCCGTTTCCGGGTGTTTGTCCAAAACTCTTTGTAAGACAAACCGGGGGGCGCGCCGGCGCTCGAAACTGTGCGTCTCCGGCGATTTATTGCAGTCGAGGGAGAAAATTGAAAAACCTTTTTGTGGGCAATTTGAGCTTCCAAACTACGGAAAGCGATCTGGCCGCGCTGTTCAAAGGTTTTGGGCAGGTTATGCGGGTCCACGTAGCGATGGATCGGGAGACGGGCCGAGCCCGCGGTTTTGCTTTCGTGGAAATGCCCAATGATGAAGAAGCGGCCAAGGCAATTGCTGGCCTTAATGGAAAAGAGCTGGGGGGCCGCGCTCTTAAGGTGAACGAAGCACGTCCCAAAACAGAGCGATCCGCACCGCGTAGCAGTGGGGGTGGGGGGCGCGGACGGGGCGAATTCTCCAACGAAGATTACCGCGAAGCCCCCCGCCAGCCGCGTGAACCTCGCTGGTAGTCCCAAACGATGCGGTGGGGGTATTGTCAGCTTACATATGGATTCGAAGGAGACCCAATGGCCACTACGTTCCTGAAGCGTCAGAAGGAAATGAAGAGATTGGAAAAGCAGCGCGAGAAGGCCGAACGCCGCGCCCAGAAAAAACTCGCTAGGAGTCTGGCGGAAGTAACAGGCTCCCAACGAAGAATCAATAACTTACAGACACTTGGATCTCGCTAAGTTGTTGATTCTACGTGAAACGAAATCTATCTCCGACAGACTGCTAGCCCCTTACAGCTTTATGCTCCGCCCGCTTTCGGCAGATTGATAGATGGCTTCGACAACTTCGAGTACTTTCAGCCCATCGCGCCCAGTGATGGCGGGTGGCGTGCTCGAACGGATTGACTCCACGAGTTCGGCGAGGAAGTGCTGGCCCATGACGCCCGCGTATCCGGTCTGCGGCGGGAGATCGAAATCCAGGCGCTGGCGAGAGGCCTGGGAGTACTCGCCCGTGTCGCTGCACACGAACAGGCGCTCCTTCGCGCCCTCGAATGACGGGCTCCAGGAGAGCACGCCCGTGGCGCCTCGCAGCGCGAGGTAGAGATCGCGTCCAAAAGGATACGACTCCGGCACCGTATAGCTAATGTCCAGGGCGAGGACCGTCCCGCGCGAAAAAGTCAAAAGTGCGAAGGAGTTATCTTCAATGTCATATTGCGGGTTGACATGTACAGTTGTTCCTATTACCTCTACAACTTCGTCAGCCAGCAGCCAGCGGTAGAGGTCGATCCAGTGGACGCCGAGATTGACCATGGGGCCGCCACCACTCCGGGCCTTCTCGAGCATCCACCCCGCGTGAGCCTCCGTGTAGCGTGCAAGGCGGCCGGCGGCGCAGCGGCCTTCACAACCCACGATGCGTCCGGTTACGCCCTGCTCGATCAGCATCTTCATTTGGAGGGCGACCGGATGGTAACGCCACACGTAAGGCGTCGAGAGGATCACGCCGGCTAGCTCCGCGGCGGCGATCATTCGGCGTACCCCCTCGGCGCTCGCCGCCATGGGTTTTTCCACCAGCACGTGCACACCGCGCTGGGCGCAGGCCACGGCAGCGTCAGGGCAATCAGCATGGGGAAGGAAGATCACCGCCAGGTCCAACGGTTCGCGCTCCAGCAAATGGCGCCAATCGGCGTATCCCCGCACGGGGAAGTCTCGAGTAAAACTCTCGCGCACGGATGGGTTGGGGTCGGCGGCGGCGATTACCGTGGCTCCCGGGATAGCCTGGAACAGCGGCATGTAACTGCGCGGATGCAGATGGCTGAGGCCAAGAAAACCTACGGAAAGGTGTTGGGTCACTAGAATTTCCCGTCCCGGCTTTCAAAATGTGTGGGCTTATCGAGCATGGGGCCCTTGGACATGATCCAGTGCGCCGTCCACTCGATCATCTGCGCAACCGTCACGGAAGGAGCGCCAAACATGCGGTGACAGCGGCTGGCATTATTCAGTAGGGCGGTGGCGGCTTCCTGGCCTTCCAGGACCGGCGCTCGGCCGAAGATTTCGCCGAAGCGATTGGCCAGCGCGCGAATCGAGAGCGTCTCCAATCCCGTCAAATTCAGAATGAATGGGGGCGATTGGCCGTGGGCAAGGCTGCGCAGCGCCACGGAATTGGCATCCCCTTGCCAGATTACGTTGACGGCTCCCATGGTGACGTCAACGGCGCGGCCCTCGAAAACCTGGCTGCCGATATCGAGCAGGACGCCGTAACGAAGATCCATTGCATAGTTCAGCCGAAGCAGGGTAACCGGAGTTTCGTGGCGGCGAGAAAAGTGCTCGAAAATGCGTTCGCGCGCCAGGACCGACTGCGCGTACTCACCGAGTGGCGCGGGAGGTGTGTCCTCCGTGGCGCCGCCGGAATCCACGGACACCAGCGGATAAACATTGCCGCTCGAGAAAGCCACGATGCGAGAGTGGCGAAAGCGCTCGGCAATCAGCGCCGGCAGGTACGCGTTCATCGCCCAGGTTAAGCTCTCCGCGCCCGTCGATCCAAATTTGCGCCCCGCCATGAAGATGGCATTCCGGGCATCCGGCAAGGCTGCAACGGCTCCGGAATCCAGCAGGTCACTGCGAAGAGTTTCCACCCCGGCTTGTTGGAGGGAAAGTTCCGCCGAAGGAGGGGAGAATCGGGAAACGCCGATGATTCGCTTTTGCACCCCGGCCGCTCGGGCAGCGCGCGCCGCTCGCCGCGCTAAGCTGGGGCCCATCTTGCCGGCCACGCCGATAATTATCAAATCGCCTTCCAGATCACGAAAGAATGCCACATCTTCCGCGCTGGGCGCGGAGAGGCGGTCTTCAAGTTCTGCTTCGGATTGAATCCAATCGGGCATGCTTTGAAATCTATGTCTGGCGGCACGCCAAGTCAAGGTGCAGTTTCGGATTCTCCCCGCGCAACGCTCCGCATGACCGGACAATTTGTCACCCACATTCTGTGTTCCCGTGGTTTTTTGTAACTAGCTTATTTTCAGTTTGTTCTCAGCTTTGGCAATTGAAAATCGCCTGTTGCGTACCTTTGTTTTCAATATGTTCCCAGCTTCGTGCCTATTCGCGCCGGATGGACATGAAGTCCCCATGCAATTCCCGTAAGTTTCAGCGAATGGCATCATAAGTTCCTTACTAAGGATTCTTCTTCCCTCGCCCCTTTGGGGGACCTGATCGTGTCCCACATCTTTTGCTAGACACCGGGGGTGCTGATGCTGCTGATGCCCAATCGAGCCCCAAAGGGGCGAACTACCTCAGCCCAGGCCAACGGCCTGGGTCCGAGAACCCCTCCGCACCTTGCCGCAAGCCCTGAAAGGG
>JBEKAD010000603.1:0-3868 GCA_050018435.1 Terriglobia bacterium | reverse complement strand
TCGTGAACCGCGTCGATATAGGTCTTGAGCAGATCGATCTTCCCCGCCCGGTAGAGGATGTCGGTGGCCCCGCCGTGGAAGGCGACGCCGATAGGTTTGAACTCTGCCGCGGCTTGCACGCACTTGATGGTCCCATCCAGAACGTCCTCCGGCGTCCGCCCCATCTTTTCGTCGTAGTGCCAGGAAGCAACCAGGCAGATGAATTGGATCTTGCACCCCGCCCCGCGAATCTTGGGGAATTGTCGCTGCATGTTGTAATTAAAGCTAGCCTGCCAAGTGTTGATTCCGGCCTTCTCGCAGTCCAACAGCAACTTGACGATGCGCTCATCCGTGAACCATTCGAGCATGTGCTGGTCGTACAGTTTGTTGAAGTGGGAATAGCCATAAATGGGGTTGCTGCCGACGATCAGCCGGGTGACGCGATGCGAACCCAGCATGACCGTGGGCAGCAGGTCAGCGGTTCCCGCCTCGAGCGCCTTGGGCGCGACCAGGCCGGCGGCGACCGTCGTGGCGCTCTTCAAAAAATCACGTCGGCTGCTCTCCCCCTGAGAGGAATTCGGACTCCTGCGTATCTTGCGTGCCATGTGCCTTCTCCCTTTTGTGTGATGGGTCAAATTGCTGTCGAGGCGGCTTTACGCCGCCATTTGGCGAGATAAACTCGCCGCTACATCGTCAATCTGACCCACTCTCCCTTTTGTGTAGGTCCATCCTTCCGGAGGCAGACAATACCGTTGCGCAGTCGATGTGTCAATAACAGAAGTCGGTAGGCGTACGGAACGAACCAGCCCGGGGGAATTTTCTTCCCTCTCCCGTAGGGAGAGGGTGGTCGACGGAGGAGACCGGGTGAGGGGTCACATGCACGTTTGAGCATTCGTAGCGCGGACCTGTTCTTTAGGTCCGCGGCTTTTCCCTCGGCGCGGGACCTTGCCGCGCCGCCCGCCCGGCTTTGCGTTTTGCGCTTTGCGTTTTGACTTTCATTCACGGCTCCGCTACGCTTCGCTACATTTTCTCTTGCGCGCCTCACCATTCCTTGCAGCGGGTTAACGCTTGCCCGTTTGCCTTTGGATTCGAAAACGCAAATCTGTGGAAGAACCCCCCGCATCAATGATTCTAATCTGCGCTACGGTTGCTGTTTATAACGCGGACCCAACACCTGCTGAGTTATATGTTAATATCTCGCCACCACCGGGAACTACGGCATGGGCTCCTTTTTGGGATCGATCACGATCGGCGTCTTGGGGAATCTGGCAGCCGACTTAGTCAGAGGGCTTGGCAGGAAGGCCTGTGCCCCGATCGATAACGCTATCACGGAAACCGCCGAGGCATTTCCGCAGTATCTGGACCTTTCCACGACCCTGCGGCAATGATTAGAATCCCCGGGTGTCATCAAGGTTCTCTACCTCTACGTCAAAGGACTCAGCGACCAGGAGAAAGTCGGGCTGGAGCCACTGATCGACGTGTTTCTCAGGGATACGCAGTTTTTTCTACCAGACGCAGCCCACGAGGCGGCGGGGAAAATTGTCACTCACTTCTTGGTGGAAGTCCGCGACGAATACCTCAAGATTCCGGCCCTAGGTATACCCTTAGTCGCCAATCGCGTCGAAGAAGTCCTGACTCTCGTTCGCAGCTACTTTGAGCGCCTCGATATTCCGATACCAGCCGCGCCCCCTCAGCCTTCGCTCCAAATCGACCGTCCGAAAACGCTTACGCGGGAGCGCCTCAACCTGCTTCTCAGACCTTACAACGAGTTCATTGGGGTGATTGGCCGCGATCCCGAGATGGGCGCTCTGGATTTGTTCTGCAACCATCCCGCTGCCTTTCGATGGAAGGTGATGACCGGTGACGGCGGCGTGGGCAAGACGCGCCTTGCACTCGAGCTGGCAAAACGCCTCAAGGACTCCGGATGGTGCGCCGGGTTCCTCTCCGCCGCTGCGCTCGCCAGCTTCGTGCAGCACGATGAGTTTCCGCGCTGGGCGCCGCTCGTGGGCATGTTGATCGTCGTCGATTACGCCGCCAGCAAAACCGAGGACCTGAAGCGGTTGCTCGAACAATGTGGCCGGTGGGGTCAGGAGCCCGGCGGAGCAATCCGGCTGCGCCTTCTGCTGCTGGAGCGTGAGGCCGTTCCCGAAAGCGGCTGGCTTCATGGCTTGCTCGGCTCCACCGAGGGTTTACTGCGCGACCAGATTCAAGATGCCCTTGAGCCGATTATGGAGGTCAAAGCGCCGGGACGGGACGACCCGAATGCCGCCATGCAGGATATTCTGCGCGCCACGTTTGATGCTTGGTCGCGGCTGCCGGGCCAGAGTAAGACACCGCCCTTTCCGGCACTCGACCAAGCCGCGCTCCGTGAGCTGCGCCGCCAAACTGAGGGCAGGCCTTTGTTCTTGCAGATGGCCGCGCTGCGTGCTTGCGCCGAAGGCGATACTTCTGGACTGGCGCGGTGGGGCCGGGAAGATTTGCTCCATGATGCGGTCGAGCGTGAGCGGCAGTACGTGGAGAAGCGTTTTGGTGCAGGCGCGACGCGCACCCTGCTGGCGGAGCGCGGCATCGCCTTCCTGACGTTCACCGGCCCCATGTCCAAAGATGAACCGAGGTGGCTCAAGCTGCTGGCGGCAGACGCGCATTCCCTTGGATTTCCGCACGCCCAGCCGGGAGAAGTGAGCGAGGATGTCGCTTCCCTCCTGAGTGAAAGCCAGGAGGGCAACGCCGCACGGATCGAGCCCCTCGGCCCGGATCTGCTGGCCGAAGCTTTCGCGGTCACGGTGTTCAGTGGGCGCGCGGGGTCGCCAGCCCTGGCGATGAAGGCAACGCTTGAATGTGCAGGGCCCCTCCAAGCTTGGGGCAGTTGGTTGCGGGCTACGGTTGATCTGTACGAATTGCCAAGGCTTGGGATCATTGAATCGTGGCTCCTGACACTCGTCTCCAAGCGGGCTGGGCCAGAGTTGGATGTGGTTGAGGGACTCATTCCCAAACACAGCGTTGCGCTGAGACGCATTGCCGCAGCCGTCGGGGAGAATCAGCTCGGAGCCTTGGCGGCCGGTGAGAAAGCAGACCAGGAGAGGGCGCGGATTCTGAACAACCTCGGCGCCTTCTATAGCGAACTGGGGAGACGGGAGGAGGCGCTGAGAGCGGCGGAGCGTGCGAGCAAGATATACGAGCGGCTGGCAAAGCAGAACCCAGACGCCTTTGAGCCGGACTTGGCTTTGAGCCTCAACAACCTGGGCAATCGATACAGCGCGGTGGGGAGGCGGGAGGAGGCGTTGGGGGCGGCGGAGCGTGCGAGCAAGATATACCGGCGGCTGGCGAAGCAGAACCCGGACGCCTTCGAGCCGGACTTGGCCGCGAGCCTGAACAACCTGGGCAATCGTTACAGCGCCCTGGGGAAGCGGGAGGAGGCGCTGGGGGCGGCGGAGCGTGCGGTGGAGATTCGCGAGCGGCTGGCGAAGCAGAACCCGGACGCCTTCGCGCCGGACTTGGCCTCGAGCCTGAACAACCTGGGCATTCGGTACAGCGCGCTGGGGAGGCGGGAGGAGGCGCTGCGGGCGGCGGAGCGTGCGGTGGAAATTCGCGAGCGGCTGGCGAAGCAGAACCCGGACGCCTTCGAGCCGGACCTGGCGACGAGCTTGGGAGCATTGGGAAGCGTGTGGCGGGAACTAAACCCCGTCGAGGCGATCAACGCTTTCCGCCGCGGCATCGAGAAGCTTCGCCGTATGTTCCTGCGCCACCCGGCCGCGTTTGCGCAACTGATGGCCGCTCTTCTGCGGGACTACGTGACGCCTGCCAAGCGTCCGGTCAGGACCCCGATTTCGAACTGCTGGCCCCGATTGTCGAAGCATTCAACAAGATGCCCCCAGACCACTAGCAGGAT
>JBEKAD010000602.1:0-3871 GCA_050018435.1 Terriglobia bacterium | reverse complement strand
GTCGTGCTGTATATTATCATCGATGCCAAAGGGGACGTCACGGAATGCCGAGTCGTGAAGCCCCTCGGTCTCGGCTTGGACGAAAAAGCTGTTGAAACTGTAAGGACGTGGAAGTTCAAACCTGCCATGAGAAACGGTACGCCGGTGCCGGTGCGCGTCATGGTGGAAGTGAGCTTCCGGTTATTCTGAGCACCCTGCCTCTCTGCCCGGGCAATGTGCGTCAAGGAGTTTGAAAAAGAAGCCCTTGACAAGCGCGCAGCCGCCCGTTTACTTCTATCAGAACGCCCCACTGGGAGGTCGTCTAACGGTAGGACTGCAGACTCTGGATCTGCGTATCGGGGTTCGAATCCCTGCCTCCCAGCCAACTTATACCAAATGACTTATAGGAGGTCTAATCATGAGTCATAAATCGAAAACAGATCGGCGCCAGTTTTTGAAAAGGGCGGCGGGAGTTGCGGGTGCTTCGGTGGCCTTCCCTTATATCGTCCCCTCTTCGGCGTTGGGGCTGGACGGCGCCGTTGCTGCGGGCAACCGTGTCACGGTCGGATTCATTGGCGTCGGAAATATGGGTCAAGACCACTTGCGCCGATTTATCTACCAACCGGATGTCCAGGTAGTAGCGGTATGTGATCCGAACCGCTGGCGGAGGGAGCAAGCCCAGCATATCGTGAACGGCGAATATAACCAGCAGGTCTGCGCGGCGTACGTCGATTTCCGCGAGCTTGTAGCACGGTCTGATATCGATGCCGTCTGCATCGCCTCCCTGGACTCCTGGCACGTGTTGCACGCTCTGGCCGCGGTGCGGGCGGGCAAAGACATCTATGTGGAAAAGCCCCTCGGCATGAGCATCGATGAAATCAAAATGTTGCGGGAAGAAGTGAACCGGTAGGGCCGCGTATTTCAGTTCGGCACGCAGCAGCGCTCCTCACAGGAGTTTCGGTTCGCCTGTGAACTTGTCCGGAATGGCCGAATCGGGAAGCTACAGACCATCAAGGTGGGGGTTCACGCCGGGTCGCAAACCCGCAAGGGAGCGTATGGGCGCGAAGTAAGTGCCGAGAGGACGGGGCTGGCGAAACTCGAGCCGGAGCCTGTCCCCGCTTGGCTGGACTACGAGATGTGGCTGGGGCCGGCGCCCTCCGCACCCTATAGCACGCCTCGCCTGACCTACCCTCACTGGTTCCATATCAGTGATTATTCATTGGGATATGTCTCGGGATGGGGAGTTCATCATATTGACATCGCCCAGTGGGGGAATGGCGCCGATCAGACCGGCCCGACAGAGATCACGGGCACGGCAGTGTGGCCGCACGATGACGCGCTTTGCGACAACCCCACCAGTTGGGACGTCAATTACGCATACGCCAACGGCGTGAAAGTGCACTTTACGGGCTCGGGTCCGGGCTTCGAAGGCGTCAGACACGGAATCACCTTCGAGGGGCCGGACGGATGGGTTTATGTTGATCGTAAGATTCTCGAGACCGAACCCAAGCCCCTCATGGAATCCAAAATAGGTCCGAACGAGCTGCACCTACCGGTGAGCGACCTGCACGAAGGGAATTTCATCGCGTGCGTCAAGTCTCGAGCCCGCACGATTTGCCCCATCGACGTTGCCGTGCGATCGGAAACCATCTGCCAGTTAGCCTGGATTACGTTCAAGTTACAGAACCGCAAGCTGCAATGGGATCCGGAGAAGGAAACATTCCCCCATGATCCCGACGCCAACCAGCTCATGAAGCGTACGCTCCGCAGCCCTTGGCGGTATGAGGCGTGATCTATACAGGGCGACATAAGTTCTTGCGCATTGCCCTGCAGCGGCGGTCTATGACCGCCGGTCGGCGCTCATAGAGCGCCGCTACAAGTTATGTCGCCCTGTATAGGAACGCGGCAACTGCCATGCCTATCCCGTGTCGTCCTGACAACTGGGTTGAAGTGTCTAAGCACGGAACTCGATGAGAGGCCATATTGTTATGTCCTGGGGGGATGAGGGATTCACCTTCGCAGAGTGCTGGAAGCGGCAGGCTCGGCGTTGGTGAGCGTGAATTCTGTGGCTCTGACCGATCAAGCGCTCACGGATTCTGTTCAGCTCATCTCGCGCAGCAGTCTTGGCATCCCTGCTTACATTCACTGCTTTTTTCCCATCGACTGGAGCGCCGTTACCCAGCCTTCCCAGCGCTGGCGGGCAATACCCGTGGTGGCGTCCCGGGCCTCGCCCGCCAGGCGCAGAGCCTCGTCCAGGTTGTCGGGAGCCTGCCCGTCCTTCTTGAAACCGATCAAACTTGCAATCTGAAGAAGCTGGCGCGCCGGACCCTCACCACCGTAATAGGGAGCCAACCGCGTCTTCACAAACTCCTCTTCGGTGAGCCCGGGATTGAAAGTAAACTCGGAGAAGACCAAGTAGTTGAGTTCCGTGATGGGGCGCGCCCCAGAGACCTCGCCGTAAATGCCCACCCCTTCGAGGCCAGACGCATACGCCTGGGCGGCCACTCGAGCCAATTTGGGGTACAGGATGGCATTACTTTCGCGCGCCGAAACATTTCCGGCGTGAAAGTATCCAATCGCTTGCGCCGCCGGCGATTTCAACCCGTCAGGCCAGCGGTTACCATTCACCATATCCGTTAGCGTCCACTGGACGATAGCGTACGGTGGAATGGTCTTTAGGAAGTAGGGTGGAGTCTCTTGCAAGCTCTCGTCGAAGCCGGTGTAGGCTGCGTAGGTAATCAGCGCTCCCGGACGAAAGGTGTGAATTTCCTTGGCTTCCCAGCTCACCATGCGTCCCAGATCAATATAGAATTCCGGGGCCCGGGGATCACCCGAAGGCTTGGACAAGCCGCGGGTAACTTCCAGCATGTTCGCGTGCTCCTGCGGGAGAACTGCCTCCCGGGCCTTAACCGAGTCGGGACAGTAGCAAACGCGGAACTCCCCAAACTCCAGATTGACCCCGGCGATGGGGAACGTCTGGAAGAGCCAACGGATTCCTTCCCGGAACCACCGCCGATTGGCTTCCTTGTCCATGCAAAGAGTGTGGTCAAGGTAGTGGCCTGCCTTGTCCATGGCGCGCAGCTCCGGATGCTGCGCGCTCCAAGTCTCGATGTTGAACTTGTTTTGCCCCTGATAATAGAAGCCTCCATATTGGTCCACACCGACGCCGGGGAGTATTTTCACTCCCCTCCGCTTGGCATACTCGCACAGCTCCTTCGATGCGGCCACTCCCCCATGCTCGTCACGGACGAAACCAAACAACACGAGAGCGTTGATCTTATGCTCGCTCATGAAATCAATCATGGGGGTCAGGTCCGCACGGAAGCTCTCCGCCGCCCCCGGGTAGGAGTGCGGGGCCCGCGGCGAGCCCCCTCTCTGAAGGTACGAACGCTGGGAGGAGAGATCCCAGTGGGTGCGGCTGTCCCAGTTCCAGAAATAGCGAATCTTCATTCGCGGCGATTCATGCACGTCGAGCGAAGCCGGCAGTTGCGCCTTGTCCGCCGTGAACTGGAGATGGTAATTCACCAAGTCGCCGACCGCGTAGAGGCTCCCCGCAGTGCCCCCTCCGGCCGCCACCACCACCATCCGTGGCCCTTCGGCCCGCGACCAGATGCGGTACTCTTCGTCCTGAAGACCCTGATACAACGCCAGCTTCCCCGTCTTCTTGAGGAAGCTTCGCAGGGCCGGGTTGGCCTGAGGCGTGCCCACAAAAATGACGTTGCCGGCGCCGTCATCCCGGACCTTCCGGGAAACATCCCGCACGCCTCTTTCTGCCAGCCGCAACTCGAGGCGCTCCGCGGCAATATCGCCCTCGGGCGCAACGATGGTCAATCGCGGGTTGGCCGAAGACCACAACGTCAATGGGCTTTCCCCCCCAGAGCCGCCCCACAAC
>JBEKAD010000601.1:0-3873 GCA_050018435.1 Terriglobia bacterium | reverse complement strand
CCAGGATGTAGTGGATCGTTTTGTGCGAACCTCGCCCGATGAAATCCGCCTCTTGGAGCACTGGGGATGCCCGTGGTCACGCCGCGACGACTGCCGCATCATGCAGAGGCCCTTCGGGGGCCATTCTTTTCCCCGTGCGTGCATGGCGGCGGACAAGACCGGCTTCTTCGAAATGCAGGCGCTCTACGATACCCTGGTCAAATACTCGAACTTCCGGCGCTACGACGAGTGTTTCGTCACTTCCCTGCTTCTCGACGGCGGGCGGTTTGCCGGCCTCACGCTCTACGATCTGCCCACGGGCGAGTTTTACGTCTTGCGCGGCAAGGCCCTGCTGATTGCTTCCGGAGGGTTGGGGAATCTCTATGGATTTACCACCTACTCGCAAACCGTGACGGGCGATGGACAGGCTATCGCCTATCGCGCGGGGCTGGCCTTGGAGGACCCCGAGTTTCTCCAGTTTCACCCGACGGGCCTCGTGCCTTCGGGCATCTTGATGACGGAAGGCTGTCGCGGTGAGGGCGGCTACCTGCGCAACAATAAGGGCGAGCGCTTCATGGAGAAGTACGCACCCAAGATGATGGAGCTGGCGCCGCGCGACATCGTTTCCCGTTCCGAGATGACGGAAATCCTCGAGGGGCGCGGCTTCCCGGGACCCGATGGTCTTGATTACATCAACCTCGATTTGACGCACCTGGGGGCCGAGCGGATCAACAAGCGCTTGCCCTTGATCCGGGAAGTGTGCATCAAGTTCCTGGGGATCGACCCGATCACGCAGTCTATCCCCATCCGCCCCGTCGCTCACTACTCCATGGGCGGAATCGAGGCCGACATCGACGGCCGGACCAAGGTGGAAAATATATGGGCCGCCGGCGAGGTGGCCTGCCACTCGATGCACGGCGCGAACCGCCTCGGGTGCAACTCCACGGCGGAATGCCTGGTGTGGGGCGGCATCACGGGCGGCGAGATCTCAAAGCACCTGGAACTGGGCGCCAAGCTCAGCAACGTGCCGGAAGACAAGGTTCGGGAAGAAGAAAAGCGTATTTTCGATGGTCTGCTGAAGCGGAGTGGAACCGAGAACCCCGCCCAGATCCGCCGGGAGCTGCGGACCCTGATGGATAAACACGCGGGTGTCTACCGCACCGGCGAATCCATGCAAGAGGGCCTAAACAAGATTGCGGACTTGAAGCAGCGCTTCCGGAATATCAGCCTCCAGGATAAAAGCCGCATCTACAACACCAACCTGATTCAGACGCTGGAGACCGAAAACATGCTGGAGTTGGCCGAAGTGCTGCTCTTTGCGGGCCTGGCTCGGCAGGAATCGCGCGGCGGGCACGCCCGGACGGATTTTGCCCAACGCGACGATGAGAAATTCCTGGGCCACTCTATGGTTTACTACACCGGCGGCAAACCGAAGCTGGAATACAAGCCCGTGACGATTACGAACTGGAAGCCGGTGGAGAGGAAATATTGACGATTTGCGATTTGTGATTGGCGATTGACTGTAGCGGCGGTCTCCGACCGCCGGCGTCGATCAGAGATCGACGCCACAATTTATGTCGCTCAGCATGGCGTTCAGACAAAGTGAGGCGCATCATGGGTTGGCGCGAGCTTAATGACAGCACGAACCCTATGGACAAGAAGGCCGGCAACGGCGGTGACCTCGTCAAGCACACTGTTTACCTGACTGTGTTGGACTATCTGCTGGCGCGTTCTCCGTGGTCAAATGAGCTTCGAGTACACGAATGTCATGCAGGGCGAGGCATTTACCACATTCCCAATCCAAATGATCGAAGACGGTTGCTGGAATGCCTATATGACCCCGCCGATGCCGAAACTGGTGTTTTGCTGCACGACACGCAACGGGCAGCGCAAATGGCGCTGGGAACATGGCCTGCTGAAACTAAGGCTTTCGAATGGTACGGCGGGTCAGCGCTAATGAATGCTTGGCAGCTCGGCCGCACTGAGACAGGAAAGCACTGCCATGAACTTTACGAGCAGGATGCGAAAACACGTGAAAGCCTGCGAGGCGTTCTTTCAAGTTCAGGGTTGATCCTCCCACAGGTCGACGTGCAAGTTTTCCCGAAAGAGGAGGACGGCGGAAAATTCGACGGCGAGGCGCACATCGAAACTAACATTATCCACTGGAATTCTCAGGATCTCATTCTCCTTGATCCGTTTGCGATGTGGCGGGAGAAAGAGGATCAGCCGAAGCGGGACCTGTATCGGAGCATGCTAAACCAGGTCATTGCGCTCGGCCAGGACTCACCCCTGTTGATTCTGTTCTGGACTTGGGGCAAAGCTTTTCCTGTGGCCGACGGTGATTTGGCCGGGACAAATCGACCAGTGTCGAACGGGTATCACGAACTGCGCGCCCTGATTCATGATGAAAGGGGCACATTCATTCGTGTGACATGGCGTTGGGGCCTTCAATTCGCAATGTGGGTCGTCGTCCCGGATTCCCACCTGAGTGCACTCTGTGCCTGTCTTCAATGTCGCTGCAACCAATTACGCGATCATATACGACGGCCTGGGGGTAAAGGATGGTCAAAGAACCCGGATGTACTGGTGCATCTCGAATGATAATTGTGTGAATAACACCGGCTTATTCCGCATGCTTGCGGCCCGCGGGTGGGATAGGCAGCGCGCGAGCCGTTCATTCGAGGTTCATGGCTGGTAGATTTGGACGCCAGCAGGTCGAACGGTCGTTAAGGTCGTTGACAAACCAGGAAACAATGGCTACTTCATAACTTACCGTACGTTGCTGAAAGGCTGCCGGCTTCAGGGGAGGACCTGAGAGGAAGCACTGATAAATGAACGAATAACAGGATGATAGAATTGAGGGTGGGAGGTCATGAATATGGAAGGTGTTGAGTTTATTGTCGATTCCCAGGGGAAGAAAACCGGGGTTGTAATAAACCTTAAAAGGCACGGAACCCTCTGGGAGGATGTTTATGACAATTGGTTGGCCGACAAAAGAAAGCATGAACCCCGCGAGACGATCGGGTTTGTTCGAGATCGCCTCAGAAGTCAGGGCAAGCTAAATGGCTAACCTCGACGTTGTTGACATAGTCGCAGTTCGTCATCGACGTGAGGCTTATCGCTGAAATCAAGAGGACCCAAATCGACAATCATCAATCGAAAATCGGCAATCGATGGAGGGCGGGCATGGCCGAAATCATAAGACACGATAACCGGCTCGGGCTGTGGGGATGGCTGGGAGGAGGGCGTTGGGGCGTCGAGCGCTACGCCTATATCCTGCATCGCCTCACCGGCCTGGGCATCCTTTCCTACTTCCTGATGCACGTCGTGGTGACGAGCCTGCGCGCCCGGGGGATTTACCTGTGGGTCGAAGGGGAAGTTTTTCACCAGCCCATCTTTAAGTTCGGGGAGTTTCTGGTTTTCGCGGCGTTTGCCTACCATGCCTTTAACGGCGTCCGCCTGGTGCTCGTGGAACTCGGCTTCGCGGTCGGCCAGCCCATCGAGCCGATCTATCCTTACAAGACGTCATTGAACGTCCAGCGGCCCCTGCTCATTTCCATGATGGTCCTGGCTGCAATTTTTCTTGCCGCGGGCGGGTATGCATTTCTAGGATTGGCCAAGTAGCGCCGACCTTCAGGTCGGCATGTGCTGAGCTAAAGCTCAGCGCTACGCGATTGGCGAAGTAGGAGGAGAGATGCGCGAAACAAAATACTGGACTTGGCACATGGCGGCGGGAGTGGTGATCCTCTTCCTGCTCGGCCTCCACATGCTCATCATGCACTTGGGTGGCATCACTCACCTGTTTGCGCCTTTCGCCGGTGAGGCGGTCTCGAAAGCGAACAGCCTGTTTCGCGATGGCCATCTATTCTTCACAGTCACTTACGTCCTCCTCCT